>JADFIM010000188.1 GCA_022566725.1 Planctomycetota bacterium | reverse complement strand
ATGTGCCCGCCGACGTTCGAAAGGGTCATAATTACGCCCGCCGACACAAACGTCTCGCCGTCGAAATACCGTGTTCCCAGGACCAAGTCTTCGAAGTCGATCAAGTCACTTCGAACACTATTGGCAATCATCAACGAAGTAACGATTGCCACAGATGCCACCCATGTCCTTCTCGGGTCCATTCCTCTCTTCTCCAAGTGCCAACTCCACTAGGCTAGTCTGCGTCGTGGTCGAAATCAATGCTTTAGCTAATGACTTGTCGGCGCCGGCCTCGTTTCGACGAGCCGCCTAACCAGCTACTCCGGCTGCCGGGCCGCCCGCTAGGCCCTCGGGCCGGCCTCGCAAGGGCTAGAATGATGGGGTCCACGGCTCGGCCGCCGACCACATGGCGCATCACCGCATCGACGCTCAATCGTTCGGTCCCGGCGCGCCGGGATTCACATCTTCGTAGTCCGTCCGCCGGCTGTAGACCGATTGACGCAGCAGCGCCGTCATCCCGTCCTGAACTATGGTGGCGGTACGGAACTCGAACAACTCGGCTGCGTTATACCGACGGGTCTTCCCCTATGCCTTTGATCATGCGGACATTGGTAATACTGGAATCAGTAGGCAGTCACCGCTGCTCTTGGCGGGCGGGATCAACGCGATACAGCACCACCTGACCCGGCCAAAGGCTGGTGCCGTCATACCGATCGGATCGGCTCACTTCGGTCAGCGTCGCCTTGAGATGCTCGTTGCGCAGCCAGTCGTGCACGGTGACGGGCGGATTGGCTCGCTGGCCGGCGACCAGCCAGAACGGATCGGCGGCCTGAAGCAACTGCCGCAATGCTTCACTCGCATCCTGACCGGATGGGCCGAGATAGCTTTGCAGATAGGTTCGCTCCGTAGCCCAGAACGCCACCGGGCGAGGCTCTGCGCGAATCTGCGCCTCCGCGTGCACAGCGAACCGGTTGATCGCATTGCCGAAGCCAGGCTGTGGGGCATTGAGTTCGAGCTGGTTGTACACGGTCATCGACGCCAGGAACACGACTGCAACGGCCGGGGCCAGCCACGGCGCTGCGATCCCCCACCTCGGCGGAATCCGCAACAACCACCACGCGGCCAACAAAGAACCGGGTGGGATTGCCGCGGCGATGTAGTCGGCTCGCTTGCCGGTGGAGAGTGTAAAGAGCGCGACAATCAACACCACGAGAATGGCGGCCCCGTGCAGCCACGCCCCGGCCCCGTGGGCGATCTTCTGCCAGTAGCGAGTTCGTTTGGTGGTCCCAGCAGCGCCGCGACTCCACAACGCGACCATCGCCAGGATCGAAAGAATCGACCATGGGGCGAATCGCGACAGGTAATACAACGGCATGTGCAGGATTCGACGGAAGAATTCCATCGGCCCGCCAACGTTGCCTTCGCTGCCCAGCCCGGTCACTCGGCCGAAGAACTCCTCGAACCATAGTGTTTGGATCAGGTGCTGCGCATCTATCCGGTAGACGCCCCAGACCCACGATCCAAACAAGCCGATGCTCAGCGGCAGGCCCCAGGACCACCCGAAGACGGCTGCGGCGCGCCATGATCCGCGCAGGCACCGTGCCGCCAGCAGCGCATACAGCGGCAATATGATCGCGGGCGGACCCTTGGTCAGCGCCGCCAAGGCCACGCACAACCAGAATGCCAACCGCAGCGCGCGGGCGTTCCCAGCGCGCATGGCGTTGTCCGGCGAGGTCAGCAGCGCCGTGGCCGCCAACCACCCCAGCAACAGCCACAGCGTCAGCAGCATGTCCGGCCGGGCGAGATAGCCGAGCTTGAACGTGGTGTAGTTCGCCGCGAGCATCAACCCGGCCAACCACCCGACGGTCTGCCCGTGCGCCGCATCGACGAAGCGGCCCAGCCGCACCACGGCGAGCCAGCACAGGCACAGGGCGATGACACTCGGCGATTTGTGGGCCAGGTCGCTGGAGAAACCCAGCACCTTGACCATGGGCACGGCCAGCCAGTTGTATAACGGCGGCTTGGTGGCCGGGTACTTGCCCTGTTCAACGGGCAGAATCCAGTGATCACCGCCATTGACAATGATGTCGGTGGTGTAGCTGACTGTCCGCGGCTGCCTTTGATCCCACACGTCGCTGGGGCCGAGCACTCGCGCCGCGATCGACCAAAGCAGTGCCGCCATCGAACAGACGACCAGCGCTCGCCTCCACGCGGGCGAAGTCGCCGACTGTCCCGATTCGATCGGGACACCGGCCTGGGTTTGCGCGATCGGCTGATTCATGGATTCGCTCTGGGTAGGCCGCTCATCGGCTGCCAACAAGCACCGCGCCGACGTGAGACCAGGCGGACTGCACCACATCCGCGGGAACGTTGTCGGTGATCTCAACGGCGCCCAGCCCAACAGGCAGGACCAGGCGCATGCGGCCGCGCAGGGCCTTCTTGTCGTAGCGCATCGCGCGCATGAGTTGGTCGGCGTTCACCGGCCTCGGCAAACACAAGGGCAGGCCGAACCGCTGGAGCGCCTTCGTGATGCGTTGCTGCTGCGCTGCGTCGATCCGGCCGGTGCGCAGAGCGCAATCAGCGGCCGCGACCAACCCGATCGAGACCGCCTCGCCGTGGAGCACGTCCAACTCCTGCTGTGCCTCAATCGCGTGGGCGAAGGTGTGCCCGAGATTGAGCACCGCCCGGGGCCCGGCTTCCCGCTCGTCTTGCTCGACGATCGCGGCCTTGATCCGCACACAGCGCTCGATCAGCCCGCCGCGGCGGGCCAGTGTGTCCATATCGAGCCTTTGGATCGCCTCGGCATGATCGGCGAGAAAGTCAAGCAATGACGCGTCGGCAACAAGTGCATACTTCACGCACTCCGCCAGGCCACATCGGAAGTCCCTCGGATCGAGCGTGCCCAGCATCTTTGGGTCGATGACGACGGCCTTGGGTTGCCAGTATGCGCCGACGATGTTCTTGCCGAGTCCGCCGTCGGGGAGGGTGAAGTTGACCGCGGTCTTGCCGCCGATCGCTGCATCGACCATCGCTAACAGGGTGGTGGGAACCTGGATCAACGGCACGCCTCGCAGGTAGGTCGCGGCCGCGAACCCGACGGTGTCGCCGATGATCCCTCCGCCGAGCGCCACGACCGGGCTTGAGCGATCCAAACCGCCCCCCAGCATGGCTTCGTAGAGGCGCTGGGCCGTTGGCAGCGACTTTTCCAACTCGCGAGCCGCAAGTTGTATGGTCGTCGTCGTGAAGCCGGCTTCATGCAGCGACCGTTGCGCGACAAGGCCATGACCCGACGTGATGCGCTCATCCACCGCAAGCAAGGCCTTGGTCGGCCCGGCGATCTGGGCGACGATTGATCCCAGCCGCCGAAGCAGCCCGGGCTCGATCATCACGTCATAGGCGGCATCGGCGAGGCTGACATGAATGGTTGTGCCGGTCATCGCTCAGTCGCCTCGGCTCGCCGTCGCAGTTCGGCCAGGGCCTCGGCAGGATCATCGGGCAACGCCGCTGGGTCGTCCACCTCCGCCAATGCTTCGACAACCGGCCGAACGATGCTCCGCCTCGCGCCCAGAGCGGGCCGACCTCGCCGCACGTAGATTAGCAGCAGCCCAAACAGCACGAACATCACCACCACCGGGATCGCCACCACCCACAGCCCGAGCCAAAGCTGGTCGCCGGCGATGACGCGCGTCGAGAACACACCGACGAAGGCGGGATACTGATGGACCTTCCCGTCGCGGGCTATCGCATCGACCCGTTTGTAGAACCGAGCCACGATCTGGACCCGCTCGCCGTCACGAAAGGCATGATCGGGTTGGACCCCGGCTACATACATAAGGATCGGCCGGCCTTGCTCGTCTCGGATGAACCATTCGACCACGCCCTCGTTGGACTGGTCGATCCGAGTCTGCTGCTGAAGCCTTCCGACGATTTCGTAGAGCTGGCCGCGATAGGCCTCCGGCTCAGCCACCATCGCGTCGAGGTCGGGATGCAATCGAATCGGAGCATCACCAACGCCCGGCGTCCATTGTCGAACATTGTCCAGCAGCGCCTCGAACGCGGGTTCGCGGTGATCGCCCCCATCGTGCGCCGTGGCCAGCTTAGCGCGCTGAACATCAGTCAACGGCGCCACGGCCGTCAGCATCATGCACGCGATCAGATTCGTCAAGAACATGGTGCAGCAACAGTCAAACCGTGGCAGTGTAGCCGCGCCCCGCCGGCGACCGAAGACGCACCGCGTGAGCTGACTGATGTCTCGTGTGGCACAACTCGCCCGGCGACGCGAGCTTCCTCGTCCCGCGATGCCGCAGGGTCGCGGCCACAACCGTCCGCATAACGCGCTGCCGGCGGGGAACTTTCGGCCTGTGCCGCCCGCATTGGAGGGGCGCGGCGCTATCTGAGAAAGGGGCGTTGACCGGGTTGCATCCGCTTCGTACGGTCAAAGGAGCATCCGTTGCTCATGCGCCGACTGGGCCGAAGCCCCAAGGGGAGTGGAATGAGAGATTCACGGGTCCATCTGCGTCTTCGAACCGCCCGGATTGTCGCTCTGGTCGCCACGATACTCGTGATGGCCGGGTGCCACGATCTCACGTCAGGTGCTCTTTGGGGCGCTGGAATAGGGGCCGTGGCCGGACTGGCCCTCGGCGGCACGGCCGAGTCCACTGCGGTCGGGGCGGGCATCGGCGCCTTGATCGGGGCCGAGACTGTGGCCGGCCATGTCGAGTACCGCCCGTACGCCTATTCGTACTATCACGGCCCCCATCGCCGCCACGCCTATCACCGTCGTGCACCGGACCACCGCCACTCGTACGACCGATCCGGATGCCACTACACCTACTGATACGGTATAGGACTCATTCGCGAGCACTGTTCGATTCGTAGCCGCCGGTGTATATCCGCGGGAACCCCGCTCTTCCGGGCGGGGCCGGTTGAGCCCATGCGCGATGGTCCTGCCCACCATAGTCTGATGCGGGGTCTGTGAAAGTCCCGATGATCACCCGACACCGCATGAGTTGTCCGTTGCGACACCGCTCCCTCCCCTAGAGGCGCCGAACCTCCTTGCCATCAACCGCTTCGACCTCAGCTTGCCTGCGGCTCACAAATCGGCTACCCTTGGCCGTTGAACTCTCCGCCGCCGGGACCTGGCCATTTGGGTGATGGATCGGCGGCCGCCCGACGCAGATTCCACCCGAGGATCCCGTTAGGCATTGGACACTCGGGACACAGGACACAGGCAAGTGAAGATTTACGTTGGTAACCTCTCGTTCGACACGACGGAGACCCAGCTCAACGAGCTTTTCAGCGAGTTCGGCGAGGTTCACGACGCAACCCTCATCACCGATCGGGAGACCGGTCGCCCACGCGGCTTCGGCTTCGTCGAGATGCGAAACGACCAGGCGGCGCGCGAGGCGATCGGGGCCCTCGATGGGAAGGAGGTGGGCGGACGCTCCATCAAGGTCAACGAGGCAAGAGCGCGGACGGAGCGCCCCGCCCGAGGTGGTGGCCGGAATCGCTGGTAGACTTGGGCTTCGAGCCCGCCTCCCGCTGCGGAAACGAACCACCCACCATACCGCCTAGCGTGATCCAGAAGGAGCCGTGCGCGTCGGTACGCGGTGTCGGTGCGCGCGGTCCATTTACAGTCGCGGCTCGTCACGGACGCTTCAGCTGCTCAGTAACCGCTCCTGCTGTTGGGCCGAGGGCGACAAGCTGAGCGAACATCTCGAGAT
>JADFIM010000020.1 GCA_022566725.1 Planctomycetota bacterium | reverse complement strand
ATTTGGCTGGTTTCGAGGATGGTTCCGGGACGGGGCCGGCATTGTTCGCAGGGGGTTCGTTCACCAGCGCGGGCGGCGTGTCGTCGCAGCGGATCGCCAAGTGGGTCGGTTGTGCGAGGGTCGTGGTCGGCGATCTCGACGGCGACGGCGTAGTGGGCATCTTCGACCTGCTCATCCTGCTCGGCAGTTGGGGCGCATGTACCGATTGCGAGAACTGCCCCGCCGATCTCGACGGCGATTGCACTGTCGGCATCCTGGACTTGCTTACGCTGCTGGCGAACTGGGACGCTGCGTAGTTCAACCGGACGGTGCATCACCGACCCGGGAGCTGCTCGTTATCGGGGCTGTTTGCTTGATAGCCGCGGATGCATACCCGCGGGCCGGAGATCGCCGGCGGGTGGCGGGGTGGCTGAGGCTAAGCGAAGCGTGCCCCAGTCTTGTAACGCTGTGGCATCGAAGACTCAGCCACAGCCACCCGCTGTTCCGGTCGCGCTTCGAGCGACGCGACTGCACGCTGTGCCACAGGCACGTCCCATACATGTCGTTTGGGCATGAGCTGGGTGACGCTGATCGGTTGCCAGCATGACCCAGGTTTCCAAGTGGTCAACATGTGCCGACTGCGCGGCTGCCGCGCCGGGGATCTCGTGGCTCGTGCTGCACGTGTCGTTGACATGAGACGATACGAATCGTGGACTTGATGATGTCGGTGGATGGCGATCGGCCCTGAGCGTCAGGCACGCTGCGGGAGGGGACAGCGGGCCCGCTTGGGTTCGGACGCCGACACGGGCATCGCCGGCATGGCCGAAGGGTCACGCCGACGTTTCGCATGGCTGGGCCCATCGTGGGCTCGGCCGAGGTTTGGAAGATTGGGGAGCGGCCGGCGATTGACCGCAAGCCGACACCCCCTGTTTCGACTTTTTGGTTTTTCGCTTGTCAATTAAGGAGTTTTTTCTCATGCGTTTTCGAATCAAGAACCGGATTCGCCGGGCATTCACGCTGATCGAAATTCTGATCGTCGTGGTGATTCTGGGCATCCTCGCGGCCATCGTGATCCCGCAGTTCACCGATGCGTCGCAGCAAGCCATGGAATCCAGCGTGGTCACCCAGTTGCAGACGCTGCGCAGCCAGATCGAGCTGCACGACATCCAATGGCCGATGCGGCCGTATGACCCGATCCTCGACGCCCTGGCGCCGTGGGGACAGTTGACTACCGGCGATCTGGCCTTCGATCCCGACTACGACGGCGAATACCTCATGAGCCCGCCGGTCAACCCGTTGCAGAGCTCCAACACGGTCGCCCTGCTGCCGGCCATGGGCGTGGGCTGGACCTGGAACGATGCCAACGGCTGGGGTGTCAACCTCTACGCCGTGGACGAGATTGGCGCTCAGTTCGACATCGATGGCGATGGCATCTTCGAATAAGCAGACCGCCCGAGTTCAGACGACCCTCAGACGCCGGCGCGGGAACGCGCCGGCTTTCTTTTCGGGCGGAAGGTGGAAGCTGGAGGGTGACAGGCCCTTGGTGATGGGCCAAGAGGTGATGGCTCGCAGGTGGGAGGGTCAGGGGTCCGCGTGAGTCGGCGGCTGCGGTCGCTGTGGGCTGGGAGGCTGCAATGGGGCTGAGCACTGTTCATCGCAGACGACAATGTGGCCGGCGCGGTGCAACGCTGGCCGGGCTGCTGATCACACTGTCGCTCGTGGGTGCGCTGAGCGTCACCGCGGTGGTCGTTGCACCTCGGTACCTCGCGGCCGGTCCGCCGCGGCGGATGCAGCCGCAAGTGCAAGCGGCTCGAGCTGATGCTCATCAGGAACAGATCGATGCGTTAGCGGCCTTGATCGGGCGTAGCGTGGGCGTGCTGGCCATTCAGCAACGAGGTCCCACTCCCTTCCTGGAGATGGTCCTGTGGCTGCAGGACGACGACTCCGAGGGAATCCAGGACCAGGCCGATGAAACCGAGCTGGCAGTGCTGAGCCACAGCCAGGTGCTCCGAACCATCACCATCTACCGGTTGGCCGATGGCGAGGAGGCCGCAGCGGGGGGCTGGTGGGACGCGCGGCAGCCGGCCGGGGCCGCATTCTGCGATCGCTGGCGGGCCGATCCCCGTGTCGGATCGATGGTGCTTATCGCAGGTGTATCGGACATGTGGGTTGAACCGTTGGAACCGCCGCAGGAGGGGTCCCAGCGGCTGCGCATTGAGCTTACCTGGGCATCGGATTCGGCCGATGGTGCTGATGAGGCGTCAGTGCTGGTGGACGCTGTGGTGTCGGCCGCCGGCGATGGGGAGTGAGTCATGAAGCTGCACGCTGGCGGCAACGCAATGGTCAAGGTCACCAACTTCGGCGAGATCGAGTTCGGCCGAGGCACATCGCCATCAAGCGGATCATCGAGGCCCGTCGGTACGCGGCTCGGAACGGTTGTGGCGCGCGGCTACACACTCATCGAACTCATCCTTGTGATGGGCATCCTTGCGCTGGCCGCAGCGCTACTGGTGCCGCACCTCGTGGACCGCGACAGCCTGGCCGTCCAGTCGGCGGTTCGCTTGATCATCGCCGATCTGAGCTTCGCTCAGTCGGACGCGTTGGCGAATCAAGAGTACCGTCGCATCCAGTTCTACGCCGACGGCCGGGGGTACTGCCTGTATCGCGTCACCGATGCCGACTTCGCGGACCCATTCGATCCGGACACGGTCGATTACGATTACGTTCTTGATCCACTACACGCGCAGAGGGACTATATCGTTGACTTCACTGAAGGCAGCCGATTCGAGGGCATCAGCATCAGCGCGGTGAACATTGACGGGGGGACGCGGCAGATCACCTACGACGCGCTGGGCGGGACGGTCGTGGCGGTGGGTACGCCGGGCATCGGGGGCCAGATCACAGTTTCATCTCCGTCCGGCGACTACCGGATCGACATCGCGCCGTTTACCGGCAAGTTGACGGTGACCAAGTTATAGGCGCAGCGGTCGGGCCGTGGTCGCCGCGAGCTGATGAGGATAGATGTGTGTTCGCAGGTCGCTTTTCGTCGGCAATAGGATCGGTGGGGATCGACCTCGGTACCCGCGGGATCAAGCTGCTTCAGGTTCGCGAACACGGCGGCGAACTCAAGGTGGTCGGGGCGGGAAGGATCGATGCCAAAGCCGGCGATTCCTGGGTTGAGGACCGCAAGGCACTGACCGATCAACTGCGGGCCGCCTTTGCCTCCGGCGGATTCACCGGCCGGCGGTGCGTGCTCAGTCTCCCTCGCGGCGTGGTCCGCATGCAGTTGGTTCGCCTGCCGAAGATGCCTGATAGTGAGCTGCGCCAGGCAGTCGTGTGGGAAGCCTCGCAGCGCTTTGGATTCGATCGCGAGGCGATGGAGGTGGATGCCATCCGAACCGGGGCGTCGCTGCAAGACGGCGAGCGCCGCGATGAGATTCTTCTGATCGCTGTCTCGCATGATGTGATCAACACCTGGGTCGAGCCGGTGATGGCCGCCGGTCTGCGCCCGATGGCTATCGAGACGCACTTCACGGCATTGGCGCGGGCCTTCAGCCGACAGTCCCGTCGTGAATCCGACCGTTCGGTAACCCGCGTCGTATTGGATGTCGGCGCCTCGGGTTCTACCGTGATGATTCTTCGCGGCGATCAGATCGCTTTCTGCAAATCGATCTCGGTCGGGGGCGAGCAATTCGACCAGGCGGTGGCTGAACATCTTCAGATGGACGTGGCAGCGGCAAGGGAGTTGCGGGCGGCCCGCATCGCCGCCGCCACCGATCAGCCCAATGCTCGGCCGATCACCGAACCCTCCATTGACCGGGCGGTGTATGACGCGGTCCGGCCGCTGTTGGGTAGTTTCGCGAAAGAGGTGATGCTCTGTATTGGCTACTACGGGGTCATGTTCCGGGGCTATCCCCCCCAACGACTGATTCTCACCGGGGGCGATGGGTTGGAGCCGCGACTTGACGAAACGCTCTTGCAGCAGTGCAGGATTCCGGTGGTGCTCGATGAGGACGGCTCGACCGTCAGTGGTTTGATGGAACAGATCCAGGCCATCCTGCACCGTGCCCCCGGACCGCCGGCGTGGTGGGCGGTGGCGGCCGGCCTCAGCTTGCGAGGAATCTCGGTGGGCAGATTGAAGAGGCTGCAGGCGGCCGCCTGCGGCACGGAGGCGGCATGAAACAACGCACCATTGATCTCGTGCCCGATTCGATCCGTGTCCGCAGTCAGGCCGGCGTGGTGGCTGGGCGATATGTCGCTGCACTCCTGATCGCGATCGCCCTGATGGTGGTGACGGTTACCCATTCCCGTTTGGTACTCGATCGGGCTCACAAGCGCTTGCGGGTGGCGGAGGAACAGGCAGACCTCGTTCTGTCGGCGGAAGCCAAGGCTGATCAGTTGCGAAGCAGGCTCGACGACACCCGCGACCAGATCCGCCGCTACAGGCTTATCGCGACGCCGCTGGAGGTCAGTCGGGTCATCGCCACCGTCACGAATGAGTTGCCGACCAGTGTGACGTTGGATCGAATCGACCTCTTTGGGGGCAGCCGTCGGACGCATCGCTCGGCTCGGAGCAGAGGCATCAGCGCTGAGGATGGACCGGCTCCGCGCATTCTTAGCGGGGAGCTGAGTGGATTTGCGGCGACGGACCAGGAAGTTGCGGAGATCGTGGCCAGGCTTGAGGCGTTGGGGCTTTTCAAGCAGGTCGGCCTCAATTTCAGTCGCACCCGCCCGGTGCGAGGGCGCGGCGCGCGAGAGTTTCGAATCAGCTTCCGAATCGATATGGACGTTGAATACGACGTCGTCGATCGTGCCCGCCCCGAGCTCCAGGCCAGTCAAGAGGGAGCGCACGATGTCCAGTAGCAAACATCTTCGGATCGCGATCCTCGCCGTGGTCATTGTCGTGACCGTGGGGGGACTGTTGCTTGTCTGGCCGTCCTACCGCGAGGCGAAGGCGCTCAACCATCAAGCCGCCCTGCTTCGCACCAAAGGCGAAGGCTACAGCATCCAAAGCGAAGTGATCGATCGGCTTACTGCCGATCTGGATGAAATGACCCGCCGGGTGGAGACCCAACACAAGGTCATTCCCGAGTCCGCAGACATTGCCGGGCTGATGCGAGTGCTGTCGATGCCGGTGGACGGGGTGACCATCCGCGACCAAACGTTCACAACCGGCCAGCCCAAAGAAGCCGTGGTCGGCGGCGATCTCACTGCGATGGCCACGCCTCTGACGATCGACATGGTTGCACGGTTCGACTCAATTTTCGCGCTGATCCAGGCGGCGGAATCGTTGGACCGCCTACTGCGTGTCGAGTCATTGAACATTGTCTGCGAGCATCCTGAGGGAGAGGACGAATTGTTCGTCAGTGCCTCGGTGAGTCTGGATGTGATCTATGACCCGCCGGGGGCGAGGGAGGGTGGTTGAGATGGTCTTGGTGCTCAGGCGACTGTGGATTCAGATCACCTCCGACCGCAAGCGGTTCGGCATCCTGTGCGCGATGTTGGCGGTGGGGCTGCTGTTGTGGGCGCGAATAATCGTGACTTCCAATCTGCCGCGCACGGCCGTGGCCGATGATCCCAAGACGCCGGCCAGGGGAGGTTTACAGCCTCGCGGAGGTGTCTTGGGAACATCCGATAAGCACCAGAGACCTCCTGTACGGGTTGAGTTGTCGCGCTTGCCGAGACGAGATCCATTCTTGATCAGCGCCCAACACTTTCCCAAACCAACCCCGGTTGACATGTTGACCCAAGATCAAGCGAAGTTACAACGAGATACGACCGAAAACCCAGAACAAGCGGAAGCCCGGTTGATCGACCAACTCCGGGCTTTGATTGAACGCTTCGAGTTGGAAGCGGTGATGCAGGGTCGCCCGATGGCCGTGATCAACGGAAAAGCCTATCGGTTGCTCGATTGGGTTCCCGCGATCGACAACAGCGAGATCCGCTTCCAGCTGGTTGAAGTCGGACATCGATCAGTGGTCCTCGAATTCGAGGGTCGCCGGTTTGAGTTGGACATGAAGCATCCAGGCAGTGAACAGCGCTAGCAGCGCCCGGGCCAGGCAGGAGTAAACCCGATTATGAATCCGAAGATCAGATGTACTGGGAGGCGATTTCTTGGGCGCACAGGGTCCATCTGTGCGTGTTGGGCGGTGCTGGCAGCGCCGGCGCTGGGGCAAGACTGGGCGGATCAGGAGAACACCGATGTCAACGTGACCGACTACGGCACGGTGGATCTGGCCGTCCAGGAGACCGACCTGTCGCAAGTCCTTCAAATGCTCTCCATCCAGAGCAAGAAGAACATCATCACCTCCAAGAGCGTGTCCGCCACCGTCACCGCCAACCTCTACGACGTCACGTTCCACGAGGCGCTCGACGCCATTCTGCGCGTCAACGGCTACGGCTACCTCGAAGAGGGCAACTTCGTCTACATCTACACATTGGCGGAGCTTGCGGAAATGGAGGCTTCGAGCCGTGTCACTGAAAGCCGCATCTTTGAGCTCGAATATCTTTCCGCCGTTGACGCCAACGAGTTCATCACACCGCTGCTCAGCGACGACGGCCAAAGCTCCCACCGCGGGGAGGTGCAGCCGGGGTTCCAGCCCGACGTAAGCGACGGGGGAGCGGACTCGTACGCGTACAACGCCAAGCTGGTGGTCAATGATTATCCCGAGAACCTTCGGGCCATTGCGGACCTGCTGGAGGATCTTGACACCCCGCCGCAGCAGGTGCTCATTGAGGCCACCGTCCTTCAGACTGCTTTGGACGAGACCAACGCCTTCGGCGTGGACTTCTCAGTGATCGCCGATCTGGATTTCATCGATCTGCACAGCCCGCTTGGAGTGGTCAACAATCTCCTGGCCGGCGACGACCCGAACACGGGGTTTCAACCGGGCGATAACGAGGCGGTGGGGGGGGCATCGACCGTCGGGAACACAGCGGGTGCGGGCGGCTTGAAGCTTGGCATTATTAGCAACAACGTCAGCGCCTTCCTGCGAATTCTCGACGAGGTGACCGACACCACGGTACTGGCCAGACCCAAGGTCATGGCGCTGAACCGCCAACGGGCCGCAGTGCTGGTGGGTGCTCGAGTCGGATACCTCTCAACCACGTCCACCCAAACCACCACCACGCAGACCGTCCAGTTCCTGGACACGGGTATCTCATTGGTGTTCCGCCCCTTCATTTCCAAGGACGGGACGATCCGCATGGAGCTGAACCCCAAGGTGTCCGAGGCCAGCCTGCGCACTGTCACCGACTCCCAGGGACTGCAGGTGACGATTCCCGACGAGCTGACCAACGAGCTAACGACCAACGTTCGCATCCGGGATGGGCAGACGTTGGTGCTGGGCGGCCTGTTTAGGGAATCCACACGCATCAGCCGCAGGCAGGTTCCGTGGCTCGGCGATATTCCGATCATCGGCGCTGCCTTTCGTGGGCAGGACGATACGGTCGATCGCGATGAGATCATCTTCCTCATCACTCCTACCATCGTGCCTGACGATGTCTTATGGATGACCGGCAAAGAGACGCTGGCCTACTCCAACGCGATCGCGGTCGGCGCGCGGGCAGGTCTGCTTCCATTCAGCCGCGAAAGCATCACCAACAACCACAATCTTGACGCGGTGGACGCCTTTGAGCGCGGCGACCTCGATATGGCTCTGTACCACGTCAACATCTCGTTGCGGTTGAGCCATGCGCAGCCGGCGATGATCAGGCTCCGCGAGGAGATCACGGGTGAGAAGGCGAGGGTTCACGAGCGCAGCATGATGGAGCGAGCGTTCCGCAAGGCAATGGGGCGTGGGCCCTCGCAAGAAGCCGCCTCCGGCCAGACGCCGCCTGGGCCGAGGTCGATGCCGATGCGCTCCTTTACGTTGCAAGAGCTCATGGTGGATGAGCCGGGGCGCTGGTCCGACATGCGCGAGTCCGGCACGGACGATTCAAGCACAGGCACCGAATCGGTATCGCAGGAATCGTCCGGCGAGTGGTTCGAGTGGAATGTGGGCGGGGATGCCGATGACGCCGAGGCAGGTTCCGGAATCGATTCCGCCGGTGCGACGCCGCAGACAGGCGGGGTGGGGCAGCCGGGTCACGAGGAGCATGGCGAGGCCGAAGGCCCCCACTCAAACGCCGCGACGATGAGCAACGACCAATGGCTCGTCGCACAGCAGCTGCGGGGCATGTTTTCCAGGCAGGGGCTCTGGCAGGCGGCGGGCAACCCCTGGGGCGCTAATGAGACCCGGGTTGGGGGCACTCGTTTCCCTTTGTCTCGTTCGATGACCTCGTGGAGGTTGCCGGCGAGACCGACGACGCAGACTTCATGAAGTAAAGGCACAGTGATCGGAGCGGGGCGATTGGGGGGAGGCAGGCGTTGTGCACGGTCAACCTCTGTTGCGCAGATCGGAGACGCAATACATGTCAACCCGACCGATCCTCATTGTCATTGTCCTGTTGTTCGCCATCGGCTCGTCGCTCACCGGCTGCGGTCCGAGCACAAGGGGGATCGAGGCGAGAGAGCATGCACGGGAGCGCCTGAACTTCGTCAACGCCCAGTTCAGCTATGACCAGGCGATGCAGGCGTTCGAGGTCGGCCGGTTCGACCGAGCTCTTCGCGGAGTCAACGCGGCCATTGAGCTGTTTCCCAGGTTGGCGGACTATCACGTCCTTCAAGGGCGGATCTATCTCGAGACGCACCGACTCGAAAAAGCGATCGATTCCTTCACATCCGCCCTCGAGCATCAGAGCGACTTCGCTGACGCTCATTACTTCGCCGGGATCGTATACCAACGCTGGTCCGACGATGGCAGGGCATACGAACACTACATGGCTGCCTACGAGCTGGAGCCGAGCTCGATCGGGTATCTTCTCGCCGCGGCTGAGTCGATGATCGCCCTGGAGCAGCTCGATCAGGCGAAGCAGCTGATCCTGTCGAAGCTGGCCTATTTCGAGCACAACGCGTCGATGCGACATCTGCTTGGGCAGATCGCCCTGCTCCAGGGTGATGCAGCCACGGCGGCGAAGCTTCTCGCCGAGGCCTGGCGTCGCAATCCCGATGACCAGATGCTGCTGGAGGAGCTGGCGCACGCCCAATCCGCGGCGGGCATGCACGCGAAATGTTACAAGTCGGTGAAGCAGCTACAGCAGATGTCCCGCGAGAAGCGGCCGGATTTGATTCATCTCGAGGCCCGGTGCCTCTTCTTCATGGAGCGGCTGATCGAGGCTCGCAATGTCTACTTGTCGCTGACAAGACTCACCCCAGCTGATCCAGAGGTGTGGATCGAGTTGGGGACGTTGGCGTGGGAGCTGGGCGACTTCCATCGTCTGGCCCAATGCGGGGCCCGTGTCACTGCGCTGGCTCCGCAGCGCTACGAGGGGTACATGCTCAAGGGGATCAATGAACGCCACCGCGGTGATGTCCGCAAGGCGAGCCGGCTGTTGCGTCAGGCGACGGATCGTGCTGGTGAAACCGCGCTTCCGTATCTGGTGCTCGGTCGAACGCTGGAAGAGGCCGGCGACCGCGAAGGCGCTCTCGACGCGTATACAACGGGGGTTCGAGTCGAGCCTGACAACGCTGATGCTCGGGCGCTGCTCGTGCGGCTAAGTCGCAATGAACAGATCGTGACAGTCCAGCCTTAGGAGCAGATCCGCACCGAGTGAGCGCGGCCCGAGGGCACGCCACGCCGATGCGAGGGAGGGACAGTGAGGGCGGGAAAGATTGCAAGCCTATGCCTCGTCTTGATCGTTTCCGCCGTGGGAACGGCGTTGTCATTTAGTGCGTCGACCGTTGGGTGGTTGGCCGCGATGCCTCCGATGCTGCGGCTGTGCTTGTTGTTCGGCGTGCTCGGTCTGGTTTGTGCGGCGCTGCTGTTGCCGGTGGGAGTCGCCCTTGATCGGACGGTGACCAAGCTGCGGAGCTATATCGAGGCGACCGGTGCCGCCGAGGGCCGAACCGCAACGTTCTACGGTCCCAAGTGGGTGGGCCCGATTAGCGGCGCTCTCATCGGCGCGGTTGAGCAATTCAGGCAACGCGAGCAGACGCTGAGAAATGAGCTGCGGGAGGTCGAGATCCGCCGACGGGTCTCGGAGGCTGAGCAGCGGCAGGTTGAAGCTGTCCTGCACGCCCTTCGAGACGGGGTGCTGGTCACGAACGCGTTCAACGATATTGTCGTTGCCAACGAGGCGGCAGGAAGGATCTTCGGCTTCGACCACACTCAGGCGCTTCACCAACCCCTCGAGCAGTTCGTGGACGATGACCGCCTCTGCCAGCTGATCAAGGATACCTCCGAGACCGCAAACTTCGCTCATCGCCGGCACGTCGAGCACGACATCATCGTTGATTTGAGTGAAGCCGGTGCAGGCGGCAAAGAGAAGAGGATCTTCGACGTCACGCTGGCGTGCGTGGAAAATCACAAACACGAGGTTGCCGGGGTTGTGACCATTCTCCACGATGTCACCCGCGAGCGCGAGATCTCGCAGATGAAGTCGGATTTCGTCTCCAAGGCCAGTCACGAGCTGCGCACACCGCTTTCTTCGATCCATGCGTATGTGGAGATGCTCGTGGACGGTGAGGCGGAAGATGACGAGGCCCGCAATGAGTTCTACCGAATCATCCAGAATGAGACGGACCGGCTCGGGCGATTGCTGGACAACATGCTCAACATCAGTCGCATTGAGGCGGGCATTGTCCAGATCGAACGTGAGAACGTTGACCTCAGATCGTTGATCGATCGAGCGATCGATTCGCTCGAGCCGCAAGCGAAGGAAAAGGAGATCTCGCTACACACCAAGGTGGCTGAGGTGGACCTCAGCGTCGAGGGCGACGCTGACATGTTGTTCCAGGTCGTGCTGAACCTCATCTCCAATTCCGTGAAATACACGCCCGCCGGCGGGCGGATCACGGTCTCGGCCGACTCCGACAATCTCACCCGTAGCGTTGTCCTTGCCGTCTCGGATACGGGCCTGGGTATTCCGCCCGACTCCATTCCCAAACTGTTCGACAAGTTTTATCGCGTTGAGAACTACAAACGTGTCGCCAAGGGGAGCGGTCTGGGGTTGAGTCTCTGCAAGCACATCGTCGAAACCCTTCATCACGGACAGATCGGCGTCGAGTCGGAACTGGGTATGGGCTCCAAGTTCTGGGTCACGATTCCAATGCGCTATGCCGGATCGCAGGCGGCGGCATGATTCAGGAGAGAGTTGATGGCTTCTCGAATCCTTGTGGTTGATGACGAGGCACACATTCTGCATGTGCTCTCGGTCAAGCTTGGTAACGCGGGACTCGAGGTGAGCACCGCGGTCGATGGCGAAGAGGCCTTTGAGATGGCGTGTCAGGATTTGCCCGATCTCATCATCACCGACTTTCAGATGCCGTACATGACCGGGTTGGAGTTGTGCCGGGCGTTGGCGGGCAATGCCCCCACGGCACACATTCCCGTTCTGATCCTCACCGCCCGCGGCTATGCGCTGGATGACGAGGATCTGAAGATCGGCAACATCAAAGGGGTCCTGAGCAAGCCGTTCAGCCCGCGATCAGTGCTTCAACTCGTTGAGGATTTGCTTGCGACCGAGGCAGGCGGCGATCAGACCAAGCGACTGGGGTCGGAGGCAGCGTGAGCCAAAGCGACACCCAACTCGACGCCAAGCTCGCCAACCTGCTGCGACAGAGACTCCGGCAGGTGGGGCTGCTGCTGCTTGACTGCGACAAGGCAGGCGGGCTGATCTCACGGCCTCAGCCGGGCACGGATTGGCTGGCCGATCTGTTCTGCCAGGCCGCCATCTTCACCAGCGCTGTCCGTCAGGCAGCTGCGGCCTGGTCCCAGCAAAGCACGCCGATGCCGGTGGAGCTCTTTCCTGGATGTTGGCTCTCGCCGATCCCCAGGACCAATCGCCGACGCCGAACGGGCTATGCCCTGGCGGTGATCCTCACCGAGCGCTTCCTGGACTGCGAGCAGCTCTCGGCGATGTGCCAGGCCGCACGCGCGGACTTCGAGGTCATTCGACGCATGCTGGCCGACCTTCCGCCGGTCGGCCCGTCGGATGTCAGCAGAACAGCGGCGATGGTGAGCCACGCGCTTGAGGATCATTGGAAACGAATCTCCGACAGCCAGGCGATGGAGAGCGTGGGGCAGCAGCTCGCCGAGTCGTACGAAGAGATCAACCTTCTCTACACGATCATCCAGAGCATGTCGGTGGTGGATCAGCCGGAGCGGTTTGTGACCATCGCCTGCGAAGAGTTGCTCGCCACGCTGCCCTATGCATGGATCGGCGCGCAGCTGGCGGACGATCGGGAGACGCTCAAGAAGCTTGCCGGCCAGCTGATCATCGCGGGCGATCCGGGCCAGCCGGAATCCCAACTGCGGGAGTTGACCCGCAGCATCTTGGCCGAGGTGAAGCCCGATGCGCCAATCGTGCTTGAGCCCGCAACCAACCCCTTGCATGCCAAGTATGCCCAGCTCGGGAAGACCGTTCTGGTCCATCCAGTCAGCCGCGACGGGAAGGTGATCGGCCTGCTCATCGCGGGTGAGAAGCAGGGGCAGGACACCACTGCGTCAAACGTGGATTTGAAACTGCTCGGCGCGACTGCATCCCACATGAGCATCTTCCTTGAGAACGCGGCGCTATACGACGACCTCAACGCGATGTTCCTCGGCACCCTCGAAGCGCTGACGGCTTCCATCGATGCGAAGGACACCTACACTTGCGGTCACTCCCAGCGCGTCGCGCATCTGACGCAACAACTGGCTCAAGCGATGGGCCTCGATGAGCACACGGTCAGCCGGATGCATATCGCCGGCGTTGTGCATGACGTGGGCAAGATTGGCGTGCCCGAATCGGTGCTCTCGAAGCCCGGACGACTTACCGAGGAGGAGTTCGCCTGGATGCGGCAGCATCCCGAAATCGGCTACGGCATCCTCAAGGATATCCCACAACTGCGGGACATCCTTCCCGGCGTGCTCCACCACCATGAGCGGTGGGACGGCCAGGGCTATCCCGAGGGTCTTTGCGAGGATCGCATCCCGAAGATCGCCCGCATGATCGCGCTGGCGGACGCATTTGACGCCATGAGTTCGACCCGCACGTATCGTCCGGCGCTTTCGCGCGCGGAGGTGCTTCAAGAGATTATGGAGTGTGCAGGGACGCAGTTCGATCCTGAGCTTGCGCCCGTGTTCGTTCGGATCGATTTCAGCGGGTACGACCGCCTGTTCGCCGAGCATCGAGCCGGCGAGCAGAAGGCCTCGCAGGACGAGGAGCAGGCCGCATGAAGCTCAGCTATGAAGATCATGAGACGATTACTGTGCTGACGATCAGTGGCGAGCTGACCGTTGACCAGGCCGATGGATTGCGACGATCCTGTCAGGACCGGTTTACAGCCGGCATCCGCGATGTCGTGCTCAACATGGAGTACCTGACGTTCGTCGATTCGGCGGGGCTGGAGGCGTTGTTGTGGATCATCGACGAGGCCTCGGAGCGTGGTGGGCAGCTCCGTCTCGTCAGTCCGGATGAGACGGTCCGCAAGATCCTCGTGATCACCCGGCTGGATAAGCGCTTCAACATTCACGACAGCATTGAATCCGCCGCAAAGAGTCTGCGCTGATATGGACCAACGTACGATGAATCAGAAGGAAAGCACTCATACAACTCTTGACGTCGGTCCATGGCTTCAGGTCGGCGAGGCGCTCATCGACAAGGGGTACATCACCGCCAAACAGCTTGACGAAGCCCTGGAGCATCAAGCCCAAAAGGGCCACAAGAAACTCCTGGGCGAAGTCCTGGCGGATCTGAACTTTGTCACCGACGAGCAGGTGATCGAAGTCCTGGCCGAGGGATATGGCGTGCCGTTTGTCACGCAGGCGGCCAAGATCGCTGATCCGACGGTTGTTGAACTACTGCCGCGCGAATTTCTGGAAGAGCACAGCATTCTGCCGCTGTTCCTCGTTCGGGACGTGTTGACCGTCGCGGTCTCCGAACCCGCCAACCTGTTCTTGGTCGAAGAGATTCAACGACTGACCGGGCACGAGGTGCAGATTGTCGCGACGACCACCGCCCAGATCGAGGCGTCGCTGCAAGCGTATCTCCCGGCCGCCAACGTCTTCGTGATCGACGACATTTATGAGGATATTGATGACGCGGACTTCAGCATCATCGAGAAACAGGTCACCGAACTTGCGGACCTGGAGGAGGTCGCCGGCCGGAGTCCCGTGGTCAAGCTGGTGAACTACTTGATCTTTTCGGCGGTGCAGGACGGGGCATCAGACATCCACATCGAACCCGATGATCACCGTCTTCGCGTCCGTTACCGCGTTGACGGGCGTTTGTTTGAAAAGCTCCTGCCGCCCTATCAGATGCACGCGGCGATAACCAGCCGTATCAAGATCATGTCCAACCTGGATATCTCCGAGCGGCGTCTTCCACAGGACGGCGACATCCACACGTTGATGGAGGGCCGGCCGATTGATCTCCGCGTCTCCACCATGCCGGGAAAGTTCGGCGAGAAGGTGGTCATCCGCATCATCGATCATCGAACCTCCATTGTCTCGCTGGACAAGCTCGGCTTCTCGCGCCAGATGTTCGAGGCATGGAAGGAGGTAGTCCGTCAGCCCAACGGTGTCGTGTTGGTGACCGGTCCGACCGGCTCGGGCAAATCGACGACGCTGTATTCCGTGCTCAGTCTGCTGAACTCCGATGAACTGAACATCTCCACGGTCGAAGATCCCATCGAAGCGAGCATCCCCGGCATCAACCAAACGCAGGTGAACGAGAAGGCGGGATTCACCTTCGCGGCGGCGATGCGATCGATGCTGCGGCAGGACCCCGACATCATGATGGTGGGGGAGATTCGCGACGGGGAGACCGCCTCCGTGACCACTCAGGCGGCCCTGACGGGACATCTGGCTTACTCCACCCTCCACACGAACGACGCCCCCAGCGCGGTCACCCGGTTGATCAACCTTGGCATTGAGCCCTATCTGGTTGCGGCGACGCTTCGCGGCGTCCTCGCCCAAAGGTTGGTTCGCAAAATCTGCCCCCACTGCAAGGAGTCCTACGAACCTGATCAAGCGATCCGAGAGGCGGTGGAGCACTACTGCGGCACGGTCGAATGTCTCTACCGCGGACAGGGCTGCACCCGCTGCCGGGGAACGGGCTTTGCCGGGCGGATCGGTATCTTCGAGTTGATGATTCCCGATGAGATTCTGCTTGCAGCCGTTGCCAGAGGCGCAAGCCTCCAGGACCTGAGAGAAATGCTTGCCAAAAACGGTTTCGTCACGCTGCGAGCGGACGGCATGGAAAAGGTACAGGGTGGGCTCACCACTGCTGGGGAGGTCTTCTACGTCACCAGCATGTGATGGGAGGGGCGATGCCTGCGCAAAGCACATACACCTACAAGGCTCGGGACAGCAACGGCGCCGTCGTCACCGGGTCGATGGTTGCCTCCAGTGCCGACGATGTCAGTGCTCGCCTCCGAGCCGAGGGCAGCTTCGTCTTCGAAGTCGAAGAAAACCCAATGCGGGCGGTCCCCGAGCTGGATGAACAGCAGATTCGCCGCAGCGAGGCCGCCAAGAGCGTCAAACGAGAGGACGTCATTAGTTTCTGTCAGCAGTTGTCAGTGATGCTCGACACCGGCGTCCCGCTCGCTGAAGCGCTCGATTCATTCTGCCAGCAGACGCCTCGAAAGGAATTCCGCGGAGTTCTTGAGGTGCTCCGCGACGACATCCACAGTGGTGAACCGCTTTCAGCGGCTGCGGCGAAGTGGCCGAGCGTCTTCCCAGGGATGATGATCAGCCTGATGCGAGCCTCCGAAGCATCGGGAACCATGGCCACGATGTTGGGGCGAGTCGGTGATTACCTCGCCAAGGAGCGCCGCACGGCCAAGCAGATCAAAGGAGCCCTGAGCTACCCGATCTTCATGATGATTGCGGGTATCGCGATGACGGTGTTCCTGATGTCGTTCGTGTTGCCTCGCTTTGCCAGAATCTACGACCAGCGAGCAGCCACGCTCCCGACGCCGACCAGGATTCTGCTGGGTCTTAGTGAGTTCGTCACCACGCAGTACATGTGGTATGGCCCGGTCTTGACGGCCGTCATCGTCGCGCTGGTCATTTGGGTCAAAAAGCCCTCCGGCCGACGTGTGTGCGACTGGATCCGCCTCCACTGCCCCGGCGTGCGGGGGATGTTCGGCCACTTGTACATCACCCGGACGACGAGAACCATGGCCACGTTGATGGCGGCCGGCGTCAATCTCCTGGACATCATCGACATCTGCCGGGGAGTCACGGGCAACGTCTATTACGCCCAGCTGTGGGATTCCATGGAGGACGGAGTGCGAAAGGGCCAGCAGATCAGCGACGCGACCTTCGCCTGTTCGTTCATTCCGCCCAATGTCTCCTCGATGATCGCCGCTGGTGAGCGGTCCGGCCAACTCAGTAAGGTCATGGAGCGGATCGCGGAGTTCAGCCAGGAAGAGCTTGATTCCACAGTCAAGCAGGTCACCGCCTTCATCGAGCCGGTCATGATTATGTTTATGGGCGTGGTCATCGGCGGCCTCGCCCTGGCGCTACTGCTGCCGATCTTCAGCATGGGCAAGGTCATGGCCGGCGGATAAGCGGGGAAGGCATCGAGGCACCAAGGGACGAACGGACGGAGGGAATGGAGCGCGACGAAGTCCCTAGCCGCGGGTGGTAACCCGCGGGCGTGCCACCTTGTTGCTATCGCTCTGCGGTGAGCAGGCTAAGCCTTGGATGACTGGACGCACCGAGGCCCCGTAGGGACGTGCGCGGCTCGTCAAATCGCTACACTTGAGCCGCAGCCGCTTGAGGGTCTACCTGAATGCCTGCGCCGAAACGTGATTTCTCAGGGATCGCTGCGGGCCTGGTCCCGTCCGGTTCGCGCCAGCAGCGCATGCGGGCGGTGGTGGATGCGCTATGGGCCGCGCTGCACGACAAGGGTGTGTCGTGGGTCGGGTTATATCTTGATCAGCCGGGCGAGCCGGATGATCAGCGGCTCGTGCTGGGACCCTGCCGGGACAAACCCGCCTGTTCACCGATCGGCTTGCATGGCGTGTGCGGTCAGGCATTGCGGTTCCGCACGACACGTATTGTCCGGGACGTGCGCGAGCTCGGTGATGACTACGTCGCTTGCGATCCGCGCGACCGGTCGGAGATCGCGGTGCCGTTGATCGACGAAACCGGTGCTGCCTGGGCCGTCCTTGACCTCGATTCGCACGAGATCGCGGCATTTGACGATTCCGATGACCGCGGCCTGCGACGTGTGCTTGAGGCGGCGGAGTTGTTGCCGGGCAAGCAGCGATCCCCCGGCAGAGCCGGGGGCTGAGGGGGAGACCGTTTCATGTTTGACAGAGTCGTACGTCGCGCAGCTCCCCTTCGACGTTTGTCCGGCCGTTGTAGGTGTTGACCTTAGGCTCAATGATGGCGTCGAGGCACATGCCCGCAGCGAGATCAGCCGCGAGCGCGCCCGCATTCCACCACACGCAGCGCAGCCACCGGCGACCAGTCGGCTCGTCCTGGCGCAGACTCAAGGCTAGATGCCGGCCGTTGGCGCCAATCTGCCTTGGCGGCCCGGCAAGCGTTGCGCTGCGAATGCGAAGCGTCGGTCTGGGGTTGGCTCGCCCGAAGGGAGACATCAACCCGATTCGCCTGACTGTCTCGAGATCAAGCTCGCCAAGCGAGGCATCGCAATCGATGCGGACGGTGGAGGTCAGTTGCTCGACAGTGATATGGCGGTTGGCATGCTCGGTGAGGGCTTCGGTGAAGGCTGCGAGATCAGCGGCTCGAAGCATCAGCCCCGCCGCGACGTCGTGTCCGCCGTAGCTCGTGAGGTGTTTGGAGGTGGCGGCCAGCGCGTCGTGGATGGAGTAGCCGTCGATGCTGCGAGCCGATCCCTTGCACACGTCGCCTTGTCGATGCAGCAGGACCACCGGCCGGCAGAACCGTTCAACCAACTGCGAGCAGACAATGCCCACCACGCCCGCGTGCCACGATTCATCCGCCAACACAATCGCGCGCCGGTCATCCGCGGTCATCCCTGCGTCCTCAGCCATCCGCGACGCTTGCTGGAGGATGTTTCGCTGGGTCTGTTGACGCTGACGATTGTCGCGCGCCAGTTGCTTCGCAATCACCTCCGCCTGGGGTTGTGTGGCAGCGGTGAGCAGGTGGGCGGCTTCTGCGGCATGGCCCATTCGCCCGGCTGCGTTGAGGCGGGGAGCGAGCACGAACCCGACCTTCTCCGAATCGATGTCCTCGTGCATCAGGTCCGACGCTTCGATCAGGGCGCGCAGCCCGACGATCGGAGTGTGCTTGATCCATCGCAGTCCAAACGCCGCGATGGTTCGATTCTCATCGACCAGCGGCGCCACATCAGCGATCGTTCCCAGCGCAGCCAGCGGAAGCATGTCCAGCAGCACCTTCTGCACCGACTCGCCCACGCGCCGTGATCCGCACCAGATCGTCGCGAACCGCCACGCAAGCTTGAACGCGATGCCCGCTCCGCAAAGCTCGCCGAAGGGATAGTCGCTTCCCGGCAGCCGGGGGTGAACCACCGCGATCGCGTCCGGCAACGGGCCGCCTGAGTCGGGAAGGCTGTGGTGATCGGTGATGATCAGATCCAGACCGATCTCGCGGGCCACCCTGGCCGGCTCCAACGCCGTGATCCCGCAATCGACGGAGATCACCAGGTCGGCGCCGTCGGCTCGAAGCTGCCGCAGCGCCTCGCTGTTCAGACCGTAGCCTTCATCCAGACGATGAGGGATGTAGGTGCGCAAATCGACCTGCGGGGCTATGGCCTTGATGACGTGGTAGAGGATGGCGCAAGCGGTGATCCCATCAACATCGTAGTCGCCGTAGATCACGATTGATTCGTGTCCCCGGACCGCCTCGGCCAGCCGGGTGGCAGCCGTGTCGATGTTCGGCATCAACTCCGGCTCGTGCAGGTCGGTCAGCTTGGGTTCGCAGAATCGGCGAATCGCGTCGGCCTCGGTCAGCCCTCGGGCGTGAAGCACGCGCTGAACCAGCGGGATCGTATCCCCCCGGTGCGCCTCGTCAGAATTGCGAAAGACCCACCTTCGGGTCATTCCTCGCATGATGGCAGACCATACTTACTGCTGGGCCGGGCTGCCAGTCGGGCGTAACTTTGCACCCAGCCCGATCCCGGCCATACTGGCCACTTCCCGACGGGTCCGTGGAGACCAATGATGCCAGGCCGGTACAAGTGCGTCCTCCTCTTCGGTGCCCCAGGCGTGGGAAAGGGCACGCAGGGCAAACTGCTCGGCCAGATACCCGGCTTCGTGCACATGGCCAGCGGCGAGATCTTCCGCGCTTTGGACAAAGATTCCGAGTTGGGCCGGAAATCATTGAAGTACTCCTCCCAGGGCCTGCTCGTCCCGGACGACCTGACCATCGCCCTGTGGCGGGAGTACATGCAGCGCAGGATCACTGAGCAGGCCTTCCGCCCCGGCACGGACCTTCTGGTGCTGGACGGCATCCCGCGCAATCTCAATCAGGCGAAGATCGTCGATCAGCACATCGAAGTGATGCGCATCATTCACCTCACAGCGCCGAACATCGATGAGATGGTCGAGCGCATGAAGCGCCGCGCCGTTCAGGAAGGCCGTAGCGACGATGCCGATGAAGCAGTCATCCGCCGGCGGTTCGAGGTGTACGACCGCGAGACGTCGCCCATGCTCGGCCATTATGAAACAAACCTCATTAGCGACGTCAGCGCGGTCGGCAGCCCGGCTGAGGTGCTGATAAACGTTCTTCAATCGGTGGTGCCGGCGTACCGCGAACACTTCGGCAACCCGCTGGGGTGAGGCACCCGGAAGCCGGACCTGACGACCGAAGGGAGGAAGGTCCGGGTGAAGGGAGGAAGGTCCGGGTTGAACGCCCAAGGCATCAAAGCATCAGCAGCGCCGGCGGACGAAGATGGCAAAGGGGGATGGCAAAAGGGGGCCGGGAGTCTCTGAATGCTGTCGGCGTTAGACCGGCTCGATTTCGGACGTCCACCGGCTTGTGGACAAGCCGGCTCGCTGG
>JADFIM010000187.1 GCA_022566725.1 Planctomycetota bacterium | reverse complement strand
CCGGCCTCGACCCTGGCGCAATGGCCATCTTGCAGCACTGGCTGGACGTGCGCGCCGAGCTCGGCCTCGACGGCCGGAGCCCGTTGATCTGCACGCTCAAGGGCGCACGAATGCACGACGCCTACGTGCGGGTGCTGCTGCCACGTCTGGGCCGTACCGCCCGGATCGAGAAGCGTGTTCATGCCCACGGTTTTCGTCACGCCCATGCGGCCCAGCTCCGCGCCGAAGGCGTCGATGTGGGCATCATCTCCAAGCAGCTGGGCCACGTGTCGATCGCGACCACGGCGCGGTACCTGGACCATATCGCCCCAGAGGACGTGATCGAGGCGATGCAAGGGAGGGATTGGCGATCGGGATAAGCGATGTCGGGACTGCGAAAACCCCAACGTCGCTGGGGTGCGTTTGAAGGGATACACGCCATCTCTGAGATGATCCGTCGTGGCGGCCGATGCTGCCCAACCGATCGCTCCAGCTGCAGCGCCGCCCTTCGCGCGGGCGGCACGTGAACGGCTTGCAGCGCCGTCTGGCGGCGGCACTTCGCTCGCCACAGGCGTACCATTCTCGTGTGAGCGGGTCACCGCTGGCGGCGGCCCGCAGCTGATCTCTCTCCGTTAGGCCGCACCGTACCGTTATGGCGTCTCTCTACACGCATGCGTTTGCGGCCGTGTGCCTAGGCGCGGCGATCTCTCCGCGGCGAGTCTATCCGCGAGTGGTATTGGTCGGGATCGTCTGCTCGCTAGTTCCTGACGCTGACGTAATTGCCTTCTATCTCGGTGTGCCGTACGAACACGTATTTGGGCACCGTGGGCTGAGTCACTCTCTCGTCTTTGCGGCTGCGTTGTCCGTCTTCGCGACAGCAGTGCTGTTTCGAGAGGCCCGGTGGTTGAGGATTCGGACCCGGATAGCGGCGTACTTGTTCATAGTCACGGGCTCACACGGACTATTTGATGCAATGACGAACGGCGGGCTTGGCGTTGCCTTCTTCGCCCCCTTCGCCGACACGCGATACTTCTTGCCGTTTCGCCCAGTTGAAGTCTCGCCACTAGGGCCTTCGGCGTTCTTCAATCCAAGGCTTCTGCCGATACTAATCAGCGAGGTAATCTGGATCTGGATACCCTGGGCCGGGATTGCGACGGCAACCTACCTGGGTCTTCGCTGGTCGCAGAGGCGAGCATCGTTTTCTAGTGCCGCCTAACCATTCACTTCAGCTGACGGGCCGACCACCGCTCCACACTCCGGACACACCTCGTGGTCGGCGTGGCGCAGGTCGTACCCGCAGGACACACACAACCCGCGTTTGCGGCGGATGAGTCGGCGCAGGGCGAACGGGCCACAAATGGTGGGCCAGAGGATCGCGGCGTAGAAGATCGTGTTGATCGCAAAGCCGGGCCAGATGGGGCGGCAAGGCACCGGTCTGTAGCACGCCGGCTCGTTCGGGCGAGCGCGCTGTGGCAACTCGATCGAGTATCGCCAAATACGATTCAACGGTGTGCCCCCGAAGTGCTTGCCCTGATACTCGGCCTCCACAGCGCGGGATGGCCATCCGGACCGGAACAGCGACAGCCCCGCACCTGGAGACGTGCGAGACAAGGACGGCTGGACGACTTGGATCTGGAGTGAAAGACCCCACGTCTGGCCGAACGCTTGAAACTGCGGCGGGGGCCAATCCCTAGCGACCAGCCGTGCCCAGTCGGCCCGTTTCCCCAGCTTTTCGTAGGCGGGGGTGTATGGGTATTCGTTCGACCACAGGACAATGCCCCACGCCACGGCGACGTTTAGGATTGCGCCGAGGAGCAGGAACAACGCGAGCGTGACAATGCGGCGACTCACGGTGACATTCTACGATGCTGCCTCGCGCCGCCAGCCGCATTCGGGGCAGCCGTGCTCAAGATTGCCGCGGAGGTCGTAGCCGCAGGCCACACACAGCCCGCGCTTGCGGCGGCTGACGCGGCGCAGGGCGAACGCCCCAAGTATGAGGAGCCACATGATCGCTGCGTAGAAGAGGGTGTTCACCACAAAGCCGAACCACACGATCCTCATCGGCAGGTGCCGTCCCCAAAGATACGCTGAACTAGATCCCGGCCACAGGCGATTATGACCTGCGAACTGATGCCACATGGAGACGCAGGGCCAACCGTATGCCCAATCGCTCTGGACCTCCCAGGCACCTTCCGTCGCCCGCGATGCGGGCCGAAGAGCTGGTAGTTCACGGATCGAACACCACCTTGGGAAGCTCCCAGCGGGAACCTTCGTCGCCGTCGCCGCCGAGTCGGTGTAAGGTCGATGCGCCATGGCTCGAACAGTGCCGATGCGCGCCTGGGTATAGAGCATCCATCCCTCGTGCTCGAGCACGCGCTTCGTTCTCCAGGCCGGGTGTGAATGCATGGTTGACAGATACCGCTTTGAGCCAAGCGCAACGCCCCACGCCACGGCGACGTTGACCACCGCGCCGAGGAGCAGGAAGATCGCGAGCGTGAACAGGCGGCGTTTCACGGTGACATTCTACGACGCTGCCTCGCGTCGCGAGCGGCATTCGGCGCAACCAACCGTTGTGTCACTGCCCGCGCATTGCCATGTCGGCGATGAATCGGCCGATCGCGATTGCCGACGTGGCGGCGGGTGACGGCGCGTTGAGCACGTGAATCATGCGCTGGGCCTGCATGATTCGAAAGTCATCGACGAGACGGCCGTTGCGATCGACCGCCTGGGCTCGGACGCCGGACTTCGCCGGTCGAAGGTCGGCTGCGGTCAGCTCGGGAACCAGCCGTTGCAAGGCACGGGTGAATGCTTGCCGGCTCAGCGACCGCCAAAGCTCGCTGAGACCCGTCCGCCAATACGTTGCCGCCATCCGCCACAAACCTGGATAACAAAGTATCTCGATCGCATCGGCACTGCTGACGTTCCATCGCCGATAGCCGTGCCGATTGAATGTCAGCACCGCCGTCGGTCCGGCTTCAACGCCGCCGGTGATCCGCCGGGTGAAATGAACCCCGACAAACGGCAGCCGCGGGTCGGGCACCGGGTAGAGAAGGTTTCGCACCAGGGCGGCTCGCTGGGGGGCGAGCTCACAATACTCTCCGCGAAACGGAATGATGCGACAGTTCGGCTCCAGCCCGCACATTCGGGCCACGCGATCGGCCTGAAGTCCGGCACAGTTGATGAGCGATCGGCAGCTGATCTCGCCCTGCGGTGTTTCGAGTAGAAACTCATCCGCCTGCGGGTGCACTCGCTCAACGCGTGTGCTGGTAAGAATGTCTCCACCCCGTTCGCGCACCACATCGGCGATGGCCGCAGTCACGGCGATGAAATCCACGATACCGGTGTCGGGCACAAAGAGACCCGCAACGCCCGCCGCGTGCGGCTCATGGGCTCGAAGTTCGTCTGCCGAGAGGCTGCGAAGCCCGCCCAGCCCGTTCGCCCGGCCGCGCTCGACAAGTCTTGCGAGCCGGGGTAGATCGCGCTCATCGGCAGCCACGATCACCTTGCCACAGCGCTCGTGTGGCACACCACGCTCGGCGCAGAACCGGTACAGCGCGTCGCGCCCTTCAATGCACAGGCGGGCTTTCAGCGAGCCGGGCCGATAGTACAGCCCGGCGTGTATCACGCCGCTGTTGTGACCGCTCTGGTGAGCCGCGAGGTGATCCTCCGCTTCAAGCACCACGACGCCGAGGCGCTTGGCGCGCAACAAGGCCATGGCCGTCGCCAGGCCGACAATCCCCCCGCCGATGATCGCCACGTCGTATCGTCGCAAGCGTCTCACCCTAGCGCATTGTGCACTGGCGTGGCTCTCACCGCGAACGGCAGGTTGCAGGGGAGGGTCGACCGCGAGCAGTCACCCCGGGCGAAGAGAAGACCGCGACCACTGGTCGCGGCTTTACAGGCGAAGCACTAGGGGCGGGTGAGGGCGGCTAGCTTCGACATCACCGCGTCGAGGATTGCGTCCGGCTCGGCGAGTCGGCCGATGCCTTCCGTGCGGCAGGCCTGCCAACCTTCAGTCGGCTCGATGATCTCGCAGCCATCGGCTCGAAGCTGGGCCACGTTGCGCTGGGAGGCCGGCTGATTCCACATCACCTCGTTCATCGACGGCGCCACCAGCATGGGCTGCCGCGACCAATCTACTGCGGACGCGATGAGGCTGACGACATCATCAGTTCGGCCGTGGACGAGCCTGGCGAGCATGTCCATCGTGCAGGGAGCGATCAACATGAGATCGGCGGCCCGGGCCAGGCTGATGTGCTGCGGGTCGTGCGACTCGATGTGCTCCCACGGGCTGCAATAGACCGCCCGGCCGGAGAGCGCCTGGAAGGTCAGCGGGGTGACGAAGCGCGTCGCTGCTTCGGTCATGGCCACGGTGACTTGGGCGCCGGCCTGGGCCAGTCGGCTGACGACGTGTGCGACCTTGTAGCAGGCGATCCCGCCGCTGAGGCCGACAATCACGCGTCGTTCGGCGGCGGGATTGGAAGCGGTGGTGTCTGGGTTGCCCACGGGCTCTAAGCTCAATCCACGGCGGGCAGCGCGCCGTCAGCCCTAACGTTTCTTTTTACTGGGCGCCGGGTCGTACCCGCTTTCGGAGTAGTCCGGGGTGATCTTGTCCTGGAGGATCTCTTCGATGATGACCTCCAGATCTGTTCGGCCCTGGCGTTCGACCAACGGGCGGGCGCCGTCGACGATCAGCTCTCGCAGCCGTCGCTGGATCAGGGCGGTCAGCTTGAACCGGCCGCCGAGCTTCCTTACGATCTCATCGCTCCTGAGCGCTTCAATCATGGGTGGTGATGATCCCGGGTGTCTGGGGTGAGGGCCGTCAAGAGGCTATGGAAAACGCCAAGCACCGAGTATAGGCCACATCCGGCGGACAGGCGAGCGGGCGGCGTGATGCGTCAAGCCCCGAGACTCCAGATGGTCCATTCTCGGCGGCTCGATCGCATGGTGGAGAGCCGATCGCAGTACACTTGGCCGAGGCACGGGCGATGAGCAGCCGCGAATCGTTTGCTCCCCAGCGTTCAGTGACCCGCCGGGTCGTCCGCTGGAGCGTCCGCATCGCCGTCGTGGCGGTTATTCTCTACATGCCGGCAACCGGCTGCATGGAACGGCTCTTCTACTATCCGACCCGTGGTCCGACGCAGCCTCCGGGGCACCTGGCCGCGGCGCAGTCGGTGTGGTTTGCGTCAAGTGATGGAACACGCCTGCACGGGTGGTTTATCCCCGCTCAAGGCGAGCACTCGCTGCCGAAGCAGGCTGCGACGATTCTGCAGGTTCATGGGAACGCGGGGAACATTGAGTCACACATCGGGTTCACGGAGCACCTGCCGTTGGGGGGGTTCAACCTGTTCATCTTCGACTTTCGCGGGTACGGGCGAAGCGAGGGCTCGGCTCGAAAGCGCGGCCCGCTGATCGCCGATAGTCACGCCGCCCTTGATGCCTTGTTGGCTCGCGAAGATATCGACCGGCGGCGCATCGGCCTGTATGGGCAGTCGCTGGGTGGGTCGATCGCGCTGAACGTGATGGCCGATCGGCCGGAGATTCGCGCCGCAGTCATCGAGTCGGCGTTTGCAAGCTGGCGCGACATTGCGGCGAGCGCGCTGGGCGGCGATTCGCCGGGATTCGTGAGTCGGGGGCTGGCGACGCTGCTGATCAAAGATAATTACCGCCCGGTTGATGCGATCGGGCGGATCGACCGGCCGATCCTGCTGGTCCACGGCACCGCCGACCGGACGATCCCCATCAGCCACAGCCGGCGCCTGGCCAAGGCGGCAGCGGCCGCCGAGCTGGTCGAGCTTGCCGGCGGCGACCACAACAC
>JADFIM010000186.1 GCA_022566725.1 Planctomycetota bacterium | reverse complement strand
TCGATACACTGGTTGTCTTACTGTCGTTGAGAAGTCCAACTGCCGCTTGACCGTCGGATACTCGAACCTGGAGAACGCGCTATGCCGGACTGGCCGCTTGAGCATCTGACGAGGGAGCAGGCGTGGGGGTACGTTTATGCCGCGGAGCGTGGGGACTACAGCGCGAGCCCGCTGGAACTACTTCAGGGCCTTGACGACAAGGCAAAGCGTGAGCTGGCCGGCTTGAGTGCCTTTGGCAAGAGTGGTAATCGGCCGGAGTTTCTGTCGCAGTCGGTCGAACCCTTTCTCCTTACCACCAGCCATCCTCGCACGATTGACCCCAAGCACGTCCGCTCCGCCCTACTCAGACTCGGATTCTATGCGCAGGACGAGTGACCCGACTCACGCAACGTCGGCGAACACCGCCCGCAGGCGGTCCGCCGCGGACTCCTCAACGTCGGTGTAGTACTCGACCGTGGTCGTGACCGAGCTGTGCCCCAAGTGGGCTTGTAGCTCGTGCATCGGCACACCATTGGCGGCGCATCGTGTGGCGAAGGTCTTGCGGAGATCGTGGAAGCAGCCGTGGGGCCAGTTGGCGGTCAAGTCCCACCAGAAGATCAGCGACACCGAAGGCGGCCGCACACGACCCCCACTGGGCCAGCAGCGCCAGCAGGTCGAGGATGCCGACGGTGCCGTCACGCGAAGGGGGTAGGGACCCCCATTGGCGATTCAGAATGCGGGGGAGTACTTCTGGCGGAAGTGTATACCTGTTGAAGACTAGGACGATTCTGGTTATGTGAACCGATAGGGGCAGCGTCCATGTTCAGACACCAGGGCCTTCACGTCAGCATCTTTCTTTGACCGCCAGACCTGTTCGATGTATCTATTATGCTCTGATCCGCAAAGGGCAAGCGAGTCGAACTCGTCATGGAATCTGCACGTCAGAACCCGATCAATAGGAGTCTCGCCGGGCTCCTTCCCGTGATCCCACTTGCGCGTCCCGACTTCCCAGCCGTGCGGCGTTAGGTGCCATTCGGCCCATTCGTGGCTGGTCAACATTCGTCGTTATCCTCATTTCTGGGGCTTCGGGGGTTTCGGCTGATCCTTGGAGGGCTACGTCTTGCGCTGGCGCGGCGGTTTCGGCCGGGTGACGGGGGACTGCTTCTTCCGAAGGGCCTTCTTGACCGCATCTTCCCAGCGCTTCTCATCAAGGTTGAGGTAGTCTGGCAAAGGGCCTGGGCGCTGTGATTTGTCTGTGCTCTTGTCCGGCATGACCACATTGTAGCCCTTGCCCACCCCACCCAGAGCCGGGATGGTGGACCCGAACAACCACCAGTTGGCCAGCAGCGCCAGCAGGTCGAGGATGCCGAACGTGGAGTTGTGCCGCGTGGAGGCGGGGCGCGACATCGAGTAGAATGCGGGGTCCGAATCCCCCCGCCGAGCGGCGGCGTGTCCCCCCTTCAAGCCCTCGGCGGGGATTTTCGTGCGAGGGAGGATGCCGACGGTGCCGGACGCCATCGAAGCTCGCATCTTGGGGTTCGTCGAGGGCGTGGCTACGATGCAGCAGGACAGATAGGCCATGCCATCACCTAATGGGGCAAATGGACGCGACGGTAGTGGTCGCTTCGTCAAGGGCTGGAAGGGCGGGCCGGGCAACCCGCACGCCCGGCACGTGGCGGAGATTCGCAGCGTGCTCATGTCCGCCGTGAGCGATGACGACTTGCGGGCCATTGTGTCCACCTTGGTCGAGAAGGCCAAGGCTGGCGACGTGATGGCCGCGCGTGAGGTCCTGGACCGACTGCTCGGCAAGGCGAAGATATCAATCGAATCAGAACCGCCAGATAGGCGCACGCCCGAGGAGATCATTGCGGCCATACGTGCGCTCGAAGAAGCGCACCCCGAACTGATCGCGCTGGCTGAGGCTGACGCGACACCGTAGCCCGCCCACAGCGCGATTGATGTGTCGTGGACCTGCGATGCAGCGGAACACACGCGCGCGATGCTCCAGGGTTACTCCTGGCCATTGGCCTGCCGGGCCAAGACGTTAGCGACCAACTGCGGTGATAGCCGTCTACCGCCTCTTGACCGGATGCCGTGCCGCTCAAGCTCGGCCGCGATTCGACGCAGCGACAACCCTTGGCCGCGCAGCTCAACCATGAGCCCGACGCCCCGCTGCTCAGCTTCATCGCGCACCCAGCCGCTACCGTTATCGCGGTAGCCGTACGGCGGGTGTCGGCTGATCCGCTGTCCGTTGGCCCGCATGGCGGCCAGGGCGTCGCTGGTGCGCTCGCCGATCGCCTCACGCTCCCATTGGGAGACGCTGCCCATGACATTCAGGACCAGCCTGCCCGCTGCTGTGCTCGTGTCGATGTGGTCGGCGACTGACGCGAACTCGACGCCGCTGCGCTTGAACAACTCGACCAGCTCGCCCAGGTCACGAACCGAGCGGGTGATCCGGTCCAGCTTGGCGACCACCACCACGTCGATCGCCTTGCGATGGATCAGCTTGAGCAGCCTGGCCATGCCGGGCCGATCCAACGTCTTGGCGCTATGACCGGCATCCTCGATGATCTCGACGAGGTCCAGGTCGTGCAACGTGGCGTAGGCTTCGATCTTCTGCCGTTGCGACGCCAGCGAAGCGCCCGATTCGGCCTGGTCGCGGGTGCTGACCCGCGCGTATCCGATGACGTTCTTGGCGGTCATAGCATTTCTCCCGCTTCGATCCGCTGGAGCACGGCCCGTAGGTTGTTCTTGCAGTCGCGGACCAGCTTGACGTAGGCGGCCAGCGGCTTGCCGTTGAGACCTTCCTGATCGGCGATCCATCGAGCGCGCTTGGCGAACGGCTCGGCGACACCCTGGTTGGTCAGCCGGATGCAGTGGCAGCGCGAGTAGAGCGGGCCGTTGTCGGTGCCGAACAGATCGGAGTCCGGCTGCCGCGTGGTGGTGAAGATCACCACGCAATGCTTGGGCAAAGCCTCAAGAAACGTCAGCAGAAGATCGACTGCGCCCTGCGTGGTCGCATGTGCCTCATTGACTATCCATATGCGGTACGGCTTGTCCGCCGACCATGTGCAAAGCTGCGCGCTTCGCTCCATTTCGGACACGGCCGCCTTGTCCAGCTTCGCGCCCGGTATCTCGGTGATGAAGAATGGATCGGCGAGCGTGTTGGCGATCACCCACGCCAACGACGACTTGCCCGTGCCGCTGTTGTTGCCGCCAGCACAGTCGATGAAGAACGCGCCGCGATCGAACCCTTGCCGCTCGACGATACGGCGAGCTACGGCTACCGCCTTGTCCTGGCCGACCAGATCGGCCCAGGACTTCGGGCGGTACTGCTGATACAGTGTGTTTGCCATGACTGAACCCCCTCAGTTGTGGCCACGCTCCCGGCTGTAACAGCAGCGCGGGAGCATTTACTTGTGCAGCGCTTCACGATGGAGCGCTGTCTACATCCGCTCGGATATGGACAACTGTACCACCGAACATCGGCGCTGCAAGAGCGCAGTCATAAGTTTCGTGCATGTTTTCGTTGCGTTTACACCGGCTTCATCGTGTCACAAACAAGGGTGCATCGCGCGCATGTAAGGGGCCGCGCGTGTCGCGTGCGCGCGACCCCCACCCCCCACCAGCCGACTGCCGCGCGGGGGGAGTACCCCGTTCCATCGTCCAGCCGATTTCTGAAACGGCGGTACTCCGCGCCGCAGGAATTGATGCACGTTATGCCGCTCGTCGTACGGATTCGTTGGTGTTACCGCGCGCATGCACGAGCGACCTAGGAGCTGCGTCGCTACAAGCCAGCCGTGAAGCGCACGCTGTTCATCAACTGGAGCTGGCAGAGCCTGCTTGAGCCAGCCCGATGTTGCTGCTGCGGTGGCATGTGCCGCAACTCATCGCGGAAATCTGCACACTTGCCGATTGCGGCGGCGGCTGTGTGAGGTACACTGGTACCGCCGTGCGGTTTCTTTGCCCGCAGGAGGTGCAGCCATGTTATCGAGCCACAAATCGGTGAAATGGGCGGTCACGGCCATCGCTGTGATGACGTTGGTCTCCTCCGCGGCTCAGGCCGGAACGGTTGCCTTAGGCGACGACCAGCTGCTATTCACCGACCGCTTCGGCCGAACCATCAACGAGTTTGGACTCGTGCTCGTGGACTGGGAAGGACACCTGGCCAATCCAGCGATCGAATTCTTCGTGCACCCGCCGGCCTCTGCGACTTTCCCGGCCACAACCGTGCTATCGGGTAACGGCGTTCGACTGTACTTCGACCTACCGAGCCAGGTCAGCGCCTCCGGTCCAACCAAGACGCTGTTTTTCTCCAACTCGTCTCCGAAGGCAGTCAAGGTGTCCATTTTTCCCGATCGCGATGACGCCGATGAGCAGTACCAGTTGATCATTCAGTTCACAGACTCGGGTGATATTGAGCTGTCGCAGATCCTTGATATCCAGATCATCGATCAGGACATCGAGCGGTCATTTGAGTACAACGTTCTCGCCAATTTCTCCGAAGATCAGAGTGGTTTTTTCGACGGTGGGCAGGAACGAGACATCATGCAGCAAGCCGCACGGGATTGGGCGTACTTCGTCCAGGACATGAATCTTGACACCGTTGCGTCGGGTGCCCAATCAACGTGGATTTGGAATTACCCATTGGCTTGGACCGGCCCGCCGCCTAACGGCCACTGGGTCACCAACGGGCTTCCGTATGAGGGCTTCTTGCTGTATGCGTACGGGATCAACACGCCCGAGCTTAGATCGGGCGGTGAGCCCTCGACGTGCTGCTTCCATTCCTCAGGCGGCGTGACGCTGCCTTTGCGGCGCTCCGGTGGGGTTGAAATCGAGATCAAGGGCAACTTCAACACGCTGGGCTGGTTTCTGACTGCCGATGACGACGACTGGTGGGTTTCGGGTAATTTCGGCAATGAGCCGAATGATTTGTATTCGATCGCTCATCACGAATTCGGCCACACACTCGCGTTCAATTCCGGCCATCCCGGATTTGCCGCCGGAGAGGCGGGTACCTTTGATGATCCGGCCATCATCGAATACCACGGCTCGGCAGTAACTGTCAATCGAGTGTTCGACCACTTTGAAGGTGTGGTGGATCGCGCCAGTGGAAGAGGCATCTTCGGCAACGAATATTTCGGCAGCATGCCGCGTCGCCGCTGGTTGATCACCAAGCTCGACATCCTCCTGATGCAGTCCGTCGGTTACCCGCTGCGTCAGACTTCAAGCCTGGTTCCTCTTTCAGTTCCAGATTTTCAACTGGTCGATGGTCAGATTGGGATGCCATACATGGACAGCATCCCGGCTGTCGGCGGCATTCCCTTCTACCACTGGGTGCTTGAGAGTGGCGAACTACCGCCCGGCCTTGCGTTGGATCAGTTCACCGGAACCATCTCCGGCACGCCGACCAATAAGGGTGTTTATGCGCTGACGTTTCGCGTGTTTGACTACGACGATGGACCCGGGGTGGCGGCAAGAGCGGTCATCACCATCAGCGCTGATCTCTGCCCCGCCGACCTCAACGGTGACGGCAGTGTCGGAATCCTCGACTTGCTCGCGTTGCTTGCGGCTTGGGGCACCGACCCCGGCGGTCCACCCGATTTCAACGACGACGGCACCGTCGGCATCCTCGACCTGCTGACGCTGCTGGCCAACTGGGGGGCGTGCCCATAGGGATGTCCAACCGCGTCGCCTGCATTGGGGCCAGCTTTGGGTGCGAGGCCACGGTTGCTGGGGATGGGGTGGGTGTCCTGAGAGGCCAAGGACGCCGCTTCGCCGCAGGCTGTTGCGAAGGTTGCAGCGCCGGACTTGATCAGACCGC
>JADFIM010000185.1 GCA_022566725.1 Planctomycetota bacterium | reverse complement strand
CAGGACGAGCCGGGTCCGCTCACCACGACGTCGCCGAAGGAGGAAAGTTCCTGGGCGATGATGGCGGTGTCGCTCGTGACCTGAGCGCCGTCGTTGATCGTGAGCAAGCCGAATCCGCCTTTGCCAATATCGAGCGCCCCGGCGCAGTCCCAAACCGTTCCGTTGCCCGTCACTGAGGCGTCGCCGAAGGACCCGGCGCCAGCAGCGATGAACGCGTTGCCATTGGCGGCCGTCGCGCCGTCGCTGATCTGCAGCAACCCGGCGCCTTGATTGCCCACTCGAAGCTGCCAGTCGTTGAGTAGTTGAGTCGTTGGCCCCGTGATGGTGAGCGTGCCGAAGGCGCCCGGGGCCAGGCCGACATCGGTGAACTGCCCGTGCACCGTCCCGCCGATGATCGCCAAGCCGGCCGTGTCTACTTCTGACTCGCCGATGACGATCGAGGATGCGTTGTTTAGAGGGTTCAGCAGTGTGTAGGTCGTGGCATCAACGTCGAACGTCACCATGCCGCTGCGGATAAGCACTCGATCAGTGCTCTGACTGCTGGGGAACGTGACGACGTAGACGCTGGCAAGATCAAAGATGGCGGTGTCAAGCTCGCCGGGAATTCCCAGTTTGTCGCCATCGAGCCAGTGAAAAGGTTGGTCGAAGTTTCCAGTCGGTCCGACCTCACCGGCGATCCAGAACCGCTCGAGGCCTTGCCCGGATGCGCTGGGCGCGAGCAGGATGATCGACAGCGCGGCAACCGAAGCGATCGCGATGATGTTCTGCTCTTTCATGGTTGGTCGCCCTCCGAGCTTGTCAGGATGACATCGAACGATGCGCGGTGGTCCACTGCGGGCCCTAGCCGCTGACGCTTGGTTGTCAGCCGAGGCCAGTCCCATGATGCGGCGAGCGGGTTTGGCGGTGTCTCGGCAATGGTGTCGCGGCCGAGGATGCCGTCCGTGGTCAGGATGTGGTGGCTCAGCGGCACGCCGTCGTAGCCGGCTGAGATGTAGTAGCCGTCCTCGCCGAAGGGTGTACCGCGATGCCACAATCCGTCCACCCCGCCGGTTTGTTTGAGGATCTGTTGGTCGGCGGCGAAGACCTCGGTGTTGGGCAACAACCGCACATGGCCGTCGTAGAACAGCGTCACCGGCGTCGAGTCGATGCCGTGGTTGAAGTGGAACGGCTCGCAATCGTAGGTGTTCCACCAGGGATCGAAGGCGGGATTGCAGTCGGCGGGGGAATTCTGCACCCAGTGCTGCTCGATCATGTGCGTCTTGAGGTCCGGGTACAGCGCCTGGAAGAGGCCTGGGGACTCAAAGCCATACTCTAAATCCCAGGGGCTCTGCCAGCCGCCGTCCGCGTTTGACTGCATCACATCCGGATGGAACATGGCCGCTGGTGAAAGGCTGTAACTGGACCAGATCGGCGGGTTGCCCTCAGCGTTGAATTCGCAAGGCTCTCCAAACAGTGGCTCTGCCGATTCCATGACGACCGTGTCGTTGGGCGCGTAGAACGTCGGTTCGTAGACCCGGCCGTCGACGTAGTCGTGGAAAGGTCTGGCGTTGGGGAAGCGGAAGTTGCCGAAGCCTATAACGTAGTTGCCGTCGAAGTGGAGGGGCTCGGCCGCCCAATCGTAGGCCGCTTGGTTCATCGGGTAATGCCAGGGGCCGCCGTTGCAGCCCCAACCCCAGATGACCGGCGGGTGGCAGCCCTCGTCGAAGGCGGAAGAACAGCCGCCGTGGGACGCGTTGTAATTGGCGACCGAACCGTATACAGCCAAATCATCGACGACCCAGGTGACCTGCCGGCCGTTCCAATCGGCGGCGTAGAGCACGTGGGCGACGCTCAGCGTCGCCAGGTTGCTGATCGATCCCTGGACGCCGGCGTCGCCGCGCGCTTTGCCGATCGCGGGCAGCGCCACGGCCAGCAGCAGCGCGACGATCAGCACAACGACAAGCATTTCCAGGATGGTGAAGCCGGCGTGGCAGCGTGCATTTCTCATGGTCTAAGTCCTTTCTCTGCGTACTGTGACGGCGAAGCAGGCGTGGGGGTTGTGATGGTTTCATGATGCGTGGACCTGAGTTGGGGGTCATGTCCCCCAATTGGCGAGCAAGATGAGCAGATCGAGGATTCCGACGGCGCCATCGGTATTGAGGTCGGCGAGGCAGCAGCCGTCGCAGGGTCCCCAGCTCTCCAGGAGCGTCAGCAGATCGAGCACGTTGACGATGAGGTTGCCATCAAGGTCACCGCGAAGAGGCTGAGCGGAATCGCCGGGAAACTCATAGGCCCCCATGTCCACGATCACCGGCACCCCGCAACCGGAGTCGGGTGTCGGGAGGTCGTTGGCGAAGCGTGGATTGGCGTCGAGGTCCAGCGGGATGAACTCCGTGGTATTGTCGTCGCCATCGAGGTCGGCAGCATCCGCCGGCACCGCGTAGTTGAAGGCGGCGTCGATACAGGGTGAGCCGCCTTGCAATCGCAGGTCATCGTCCTCGGTGCCGGGGATATCGTCCCGGCCGTCGGGATCAACAAACAGTGGATCGTTGCCGATGTTCCCGATGCCGCCAAGATCGTCGGTCCATCCCTGGATGCACGAGTAGTTGACGACCGACTGACTGGCTGCCAAGTGAAAGATCTGAGCCGATTCATCCGTGGGGCCGCTATCGGTATTGAGCCACAGGATGCAGTTGGTGAGTGTGGGGTTGGCGTTGAGTTGGTTGAATATTCCACCGCCGTTGCTGCCGGCGGAGTTGAGGCCCAGCGTGCAGTTGGTCAAGGTTGGCGAGCACTGGAAGTTGTAGAGACCGCCGCCGCTACCAACGGCCGAGTTGCCGCTGATCGTGCAATTGGTCAGGGTCACGTCGCCGAAGGCGTTGTACATGGCCCCGCCCCAGACATGGGCGGCGTTCCCGATCATTTTGGAGTTGATCAGCGTGGGATTGGCATCGTTGTTGTGGAGGCCGCCGCCGAAGTCCGCAGAGTTGTTGCGCAAGGTGCAGCTGGTCAACACCGGGGTACTTTCGTTTTCGTTGAACATCCCCCCGCCGAACATGCCGGCCGAGTTGCCGTCGATCGTGCAGTCGGTAAGCGTTGGGTTGCTGTTGTTATTGTAGATTCCGCCGCCTCGGCGGTTTGCCGAGTTGTCGCTGATCGTGCATTTCGTAAACGTCGCGAAACTCTCTGCGGCGTTGTAGATCCCACCGCCACCTCCATAGAATGAACCGTCGGCAACGTTGCCGCTGAAGATGCAGCCGGTCACGATCGGGCTGCTGGCAGAGTTATACATCCCGCCTCCGCTGCGGTCGGCTGTGTTGCCGCTGAACGAGCATTGAGCGAGCGTTGGGTTGCTGCTGGAGTTGTACATCCCGCCGCCGTGGCGGGCAGTGTTTGCGCTGAACGTACCGTCGATCACGGTCGGGTTGCTGCCAGCGTTGTACATTCCGCCGCCGCCCCCGTACGAGGCGCTGCTCTGGTTGTCTGCGAAGATGCAGCCGATGACAATCGCGTTGCTCTGGCTGTTGTAGATTCCTCCGCCACTGCTGTCTGACGTGTTGTTGACGAAGACGCAATCAGTGATGGTCGGGTTGCTTTGATCGTTGTACATTCCAGCGCCGATGGAAGCCGAGTTCTTGCTGAATGCGCAGTTGGTCAGGGATGTGCTGCTGCCGGGCGCGTTGTACATGCCGCCGCCCTGGAGGGCTGAATTGCCGGCGAACGTGCAATCGGTAAACGTCGCCAGGGTGCTGCCTTTGTTGTAGGCCCCGCCTCCCTGGCCGGCGGTCTCGTTGTCGTAGAACCCACAGCCCGTCACGATCGCGATGGCGTCGTGATGGATATAAAGGCCGGCTCCAAGATTGCTCGAATAGTTCTCGCGGAACGTACAACCGATGAGGGTTGCGGCGCCGTGGTCGTTGACGGTGCCATGGTTGGCTGCCCAGTTGGACCTGAACGTGCAGTTGATCAGCGTGGGGCCGGCAAAGTACACATTCACCGCGCTGCCCTGATCCTGACTCTTCGGGGACGGACCGTAATTGGGTCCGTCGGCTCGCCCGGCGGTCACGGTGAAACCGTCAAGGATGGCCGTGTCATCAACGGCCAGTGCAATGACCACGTGGTAGCTGTTCTCATCACTGTTGGCGAAGTCGGGTCCGTCGTCGCCGAGCAGATCGCCGCTGAGAATCGTTTCGTAGAGGTCGATATCGCGGGCATCGGGGTCGGATGCGCCGAGGCCGGCGTAGCCACCCATCAACACCATCCCGGAGAGGAGCGGGAACGTTGCTTCGCGGTCTCCGGTGCCGTCAGAGTTGGCTTCGCTGCGGTCGGGCCGATACGTGCCATGGGCGACGTGGATCTCAGTGACCCCGTTGGGCGGATCGGCGGCAAAGGCCAGGGCGTTCTGAAGGAATCTGTAGGCGGTGCTCCACGTTGCTCCGTCACCATTGGCGGGGGCGCCGTCATCGACATACAGCACCGAACCGCCATGGGCGGCCACGGTCACTGTCAACACGAGCACCAAGCCAAGAGCGTCGATCGCTCGTCTATTCATGATACAACTCCTTGCAGTAATGCTACTTGCGCGACGGATCGGCCTGATGCCCCAGCTTCCCGACAGCAACAGGCTTGGCTTCAGCGACCCCTCAGCGAGGCGAACGGGGGGCTCCTACCCCTATATATGCCGCCCAATGGGAAATCTTGCGCGACTTTGCGAGTTTTTTTTCCACGCGGCGGGGCCGCCGGGGGTGCAGGATGTGGTGAGGTGTGGATTCGAGGCCAGTTCTGTGCGGACGAGGACGCGCGGCCTGGCGGCCGCGGCTAAACGGGCTGGTGCTGGGTGAGGCCGAAGAAGCGGTCGGCGTTGGCATCGAGCTGGTGCTCGAAGTCGGACCGATCAACACCGCGCAGATTGGCGAGGAACTGCGCGATGTGGACGACGTGTTTGGGCTCGTTCGGCCGGACGTTGCGCACCGGCTCGGGACTCAGGAACGGCGAATCGGTCTCGACCATGATGCGGTCGGCGGGAACGAGCTTTGCCGCCTCGGCGACCTCTTTCGCGTTGTTGAAGGTCACCACGCCGGTGAAGCTGATCGAGGCGCCGAAGTCGAGCACCTTGCGAGCATCGTCGGGCGAGCCGGTGAAGCAATGGAACACGTAGCGGGCGGGCTCGAACGGCGCGGCGCCGAACACGGCGAGCAGATCGTCGACCGCGTCGCGGCAGTGAACGATGATGGGTTTGTCGAGGCCGTCAGCGGCGCACGATTCGATGAACGCGAGCTGTTCTTGCAGCAGTGAATCCTGCGTCGATCGTGGCGGATCGTCGTAATGGTTGTCAAGGCCGAGCTCACCCCAGGCGACACACCTGGGATGCTGGGCGACTTTCTTGATGATGGCCCATTCGCGCGGCTCGTCGGCTGAGAGCGGATGTTGCCCGGCGGAGCACCAGACGTTGTCGTAGCGACTGGCGAGGTCCTGAGCCTGGAGGCAATCGGCGGGCGTGGTGCCGACGGTGATCGCCCCGTGCACGCCGGCGAGCTGGGCGTCGGCGAGCACCTGATCGACGCGGCCGGCGAATTGGGCGAAGGTGAGATGGCAATGAGTGTCGATCATGTCGGCTGCCGGCAATGCCCCAAGCGGCGCGAAGCATAGCAGGGCCCCGACGACCGGCGCCGGGCCCGCCGCAGGCGTAGCGGCGATCGGGTCGGGGTGAGCGAGAGGAGCAGGACCCGGGTCTTCCTCGTCCCGACAAGTCGGGACTCGTCAGACCCGGCTTCGTCGTCAGACCCGGCTTCTTCGGGGGGCGGGGGGGCTGTGCCGGTTCGGGTAGGATTGCCGCGCGGCGGTGGGGGGT
>JADFIM010000184.1 GCA_022566725.1 Planctomycetota bacterium | reverse complement strand
TCTGCACCTCAACCCAAGTTGTGCCGTCCCGACGCAACACGTATACCGACCCAGAATTCGTGCCGAGGTCGTTGTCCCATTGAGCCCCAATCAGGGCGGTGTCGTCCGAGACGGCTACGGAGTACCCGAAGCTGTCGAAGGTGGCACCGTCACTGGCGGTCAACCTGACCGCTTGGCAGGCACTCTGGGCAAAGGACCCATCGGCAGCCGCCAGCGCGCACAAGCCAATAGCCAAGATGGTCATCAAGGATCGAGGCGCTGGGTTCATCTCGCGCTATCCCTCGCATCCATTATGCCCTGCATATTGGGTCACGGCAATACGATTCTTAGTCAGCGCCCCCGGTGTGTTCACCGGGGGCTAAGGGGGCCTGGCGGCACCAGTGCCGACACACCTAGGCAGACGTCATCGGCGTGAGTTGACATGACGATCACTGCGCGTCGTGGTGTTCGGATGCATCGGGACCGGAGGCTTGCAAATCGAGGGCCTCGGCCACGGCGAATGGTCTGATCCGCTCGATGATGCGCGGGCCGATCCCGGGAACACGGGTCAGATCGTCAATCGACACGCCCCGGTGCTGGCCTTGCACCGGAGGCCGGGATTGCGTCGCGATCAGAGCAGCTTCTCATGCGCATTCAGATTCGCCCGCGCGCATGGATTCGAACGCTGAATCGATCTTGGCAGCGAAGATGAAGTCGCTCTCGGTCAGGCCGTTGATCTTGTGCGTCCACACTTCCACCCCCACCTTGCCCCAGGCGAGAAAGATGTCGGGGTGATGGTTCTGCTGCTCGGCAATGGCTCCAATGCGATTTGCGAATTCGAGTGCCTGCGCAAAGTTCGCAAAGCGAAACGCTTTAGCGAGGTGATACTCCTGCTCGATCGACCAACCATCTACCTGACCAAGCAAATCGTCGATCATCTGGGTCGCAAGCGGCGCAACGCCACCCTTGCAGGGGACACATTCTTTCTGCGCCAATTCTGAGTTCATACGACCTCCAGGTCATCGTGCCGTCTGGGCAAGAGGGGACACGGGCACGTCTTCGGCTTACCGGCGGCTGTGATATCCGGGTTTCCGGCCGGCAACATGCGAGGTATGATACGGTACACTGCGGCCCGACTCAATCACGCCGATCTACTCGAGAAATACACAGGAGCACCGGTCGATGGGACAGCTTCATAAAGTCGGTGAGACATCGGACGTGCCGCCTGGTAGCGCGATCGCGGTCGAGATCAATGGGCAGAGGCTCGCCCTGTTCAACATCGACGGCAAGTTTTACGCCATCGACGACACCTGCCCGCACAGCGGCGGTCCGCTGTCGGAAGGCGACGTGGACGAGACCGTGGTGACCTGCCCCTGGCACGGAGCGAGCTTCAGTCTTGCCGATGGCAGCGTCCTGGGCCCCCCGGCTGATGAGGATGTAACTAGCTATCGGGTGCAGGTGGACGGCACCGAGATCATGGTTGAGATTCCCTGAGCAGCCGGCCACTCCTGAGGTCGCTTTGCTGTATTGCAATGACGGGCCGAGGTCTCGCCGCCCAAGACGTTCGGCCAGGGCCTCAACGATATATGCTTCATTCATGGCAGTCACCCACAGGGCCAAGATCATCGACGGCAGGGCGCTTGCAGAGCAGGTGAAGCAACACATCGCACGGCGCGTAAGTGAACTCAAGAGCAAGGGTCAGGCGGTGCGGCTCGATGCGATCCTCGTCGGCCAAGATGCCGCGGCGGCGGTCTACGCGCGCAACCAGGCAAGAGCATGCCGAGAGGCTGGTATCGAGCACGTGTTGCACGAGCTGCCTGACGACTCGACCCACGATGACATTGCCGGACACCTGGCGTTGTTGAATGCGGATCCCCTCGTCGGCGCGATCATGGTGCACCTGCCGTTGCCCGAGGCAGTGGACACCGAACGCATTCAGTCGCTGATTGCAGCGCCCAAAGACGTTGAAGGAGTGAACCCCGCGAACATCGGCAACGTTGTTTATGGCCGGCGGAGCTTGGTGCCATGCACCGCCCTGGCGGTGATGGAGATGATCGAATCGACGGGTATCAAATTGGTCGGTGCACGATGCGTCTGCGTGGGTGCGAGCAATATCGTCGGCAAACCAATTGTCGTGCTGCTCATGCGAGCTGAAGCGACGGTGATCTCGACCAACAAATACACGGCTGAGCTGGCTGCGGCCACTCGAACCGGCGATGTGCTGGTCTCTGCTGCAGGCGTGGCGGGCTTGATCACGGCCCAGATGGTCAAGCCGGGCGCGGTGGTCATTGATGTCGGGATCAGCCGCATCTGTGGCGAGGGCGGCATTGTGCGGACCGTCGGTGACGTGGCGTTTGACGAGGTCGCGGAGGTGGCCAGCTACGTCTCACCCGTGCCGGGCGGCGTCGGACCGATGACCGTGGCCATGCTTCTTCGGAATACCGTCGATGCATCGCGTCTAGCGAACATGGCGTAAGACCTGGGCGCATGGTCTCATCGCCCCGGTATCGCTCTCGCCGCCAAGATCGCATCCGATTGATGCCAAGAGCCCGAAAGACCTAGCGAGCTCGTCCGGAGATTGCAGCCTGGTAAATTGGGGCGATCTGGTCGTCTGCGCAGGAATGACCACGTTGCAATGACGAGCGGCGACCGGGGAAACACGTTGTAAAGTTATTTATCGCAGGGACTTGCGAGGAATGCCGACCGGCTGGTTACGGTCGCGGATGGGCTAGGTTATCAGCCCCATGTGTGCCTTCAATCGAAGACACCAAGCGCGATGGTCCCTGGAGCCCACCGTGAGGCACTTCGCCTCAACGTCGGATAAATGTGTTTTCGTTGGGAAAAACCCTTGCATCGCATACTTTCTGCAGTACTATCTCGATAGACCGAATGGCTCAACGAGGTTGAGTACGCGACATTCGGAGTGTCAATGGGTACCCACGGACGGCCGGCGTCCAGTACCAGTGACCGTTGACCGGAGAGAGGGCAAGACGCGGCTGCGGCCTCGTCGCTGAGAGTAGGTAGAGAGGGAACCCGCATGAAATCTCGCCCGTTTGCAGTCGCTGCCGGCGCGGTGTTCTGTCTGGCGAGCTTCGCGGAAGCTGATCTCATCATCGACCTGGGTGGTGGATGGCAGGCCACAATCTTTTCTGAAGAGCGGGTGGACTTGGTCGTCGATTTCGTCAGTATCGAGGACGACATCCTGGTCATCCAGAAGTTTGCCAATTTCACTGAGATTGACCGGTTCACCGGCCAGCCTAAGCCGCTGAGCATTGCCTTCGCCCAGATCGCGCCCGACGCCCTCACCGTAAGCCACATTGTCATCACCGAGGCATTCCTCTTCAATAACACAGGTCAGAACTGGACCTCTTTCCGAGAGATCTTGCTGGGAAACAGCGTTGCCTTTGACCCGGTTGCGTCGGCGGATTTCAGCATCGATCCGTTCACGACAGCGACCTACAACTTTGATAACAGCGAGGTCGAGTTCAGCGGTGGAGTGGTGGCAGATGGGACGATTTGGAACCCTGGATTTGTCGCAGGCGGCCTGGTGATCAACGTCGATCTGATGCGATCAGATTCGGTCAGGTTTGTGCTCAAAGAACTACCGGTTCCCGCACCCGGCTCTCTGGCGCTGCTGGGACTTGCCTTGATTGGTTCTCGCCGACGCCGTCGGGCCTGATCGACGACACAACACGATACTCACCGCGACCCGTCATCGATCCACGGGTCGCTGCATCATGGGCTACGAACCGGCTCGGCTGGGATCTTTGCCGAACAAGCGGTCGCGCACCTCAACGTATCTGGAGACGGTATCGGCAACGACTTGCGGGGGGAGATCCGGTCCCGGCGGCGTCTTGTCCCATTGGCCGGCCTCCACGAGCCCCTGCAGGTGATTTCGTACGTATTGCTTGTCGAAATTCTCCTGCTCGCGCCCCGGCTGGTACCGTTCCACCGGCCAATACCGCGAGCTGTCCGGGGTGAGCACCTCGTCGATCAGGATCAGCTCATCACTCGTGTGGTTGCGCTCGTCAACGGCGTACCCGAACTCGAACTTGGTATCTGCGAGAATGACGCGGCGCGACAGAGCATACTCAGCCGCGGCACAATAGATGCGCAGCGCGACGTCCCGCAGCCGATCGATCACCGCACGTCCAGCGACGGCGCACGCACGCTCATAGTCGATCGCCTCATCATGTCCCGAGGTGGCCTTGGTCGTGGGAGTGAAGATCGGCTCCGGGAGTTTGTCTCCACATCGCAAGCCGCCGGGCAGCTGCACACCGCAGATGCTTCCGTGCTCCTGATATTCGATCCAACCGGAACCGGCGAGGTACCCTCGAATCACGAACTCGATAGGGATGACCTCCGCGGCCCGGCAGATCATCACCCGCCCCTCGATAGACGACCGGTGCTTGATGCCAATGCCTGGCAGATCGATCGGATCGGTCGAGACGAGATGGTCAGCGATGAGGTTTAGCGCGCGAATGAAGGAAAACCACCTCACGCTAATCTCGGTCAGCAGTCGCCCTTTGCCCGGAATCGGAGTCGGCAGCACCACGTCGAATGCGCTGATGCGATCGGTGGCCACGATCAGCAGCCGCGGCGCCGTGCCGGCCTCCGCAGGCAGCGAATAGATATCGCGGATCTTCCCTTCCCTGCGGCCCGGCAGCGGCAGTTCGGTTCGAGCCAGCGTCCGGCTCGGATTGGCCGAGATCGTATTCGGCGCGGAGGTCATCGTGGCACTGTAGCCCCAAGCTGGGGTGTTGGCGAGCAGCGTCGCCAACGAGCGCCTCCTCCGTGCCGATCCACTGCCGGAAAGCAACCATGACGACGCCGTACAAGTATAGTGTTACGCCTGTGTTGCGCCGGCTGATCATCTCCACGAGCCCCGCGTGCCCATGCTTCAATTCGCAGTGTATAACGATAACGGGCCGGCTGAGCATTGGCCTCTGACAGGCGCGTATCTGATCGGGCCGGAAGGTCTCACTACGCCGGGCAAGATTTCGCTTCGCTCCGGTCACATCGTCTGCAAGACGCGATCGACACATGCTGTGGCGCTGTGCGTGCAGCATGACGCAGGACCCATGGGAAGGCTCATGTTGCAGACATGCCTATTAATGAACCGTCAACGCCCATACCAGCTTTCGATTGAACTGGCCCGTCATCGCATCAAGATGTTCATCGCCAAGAGCGAAGAGTGGCAAATGTTTGGTCTGGACGCCGACCATCCCGCGATAAGACTCTTCGAGAAAGCGCGCGGACTTTTTTCATCGGCGCTGAACATGGAGGACCCGATCGAGGCGGGTCGTACCGCCCAGCGGTCCTTGCGTGCAGCCATCAAAGCCACGGAACAGCTGGCTCTGACCCACAGCGACCTCCTGCTGCATCGGCGGTTCGGCAGCCGCCCCGCGCCATCCACGAGCCTCGGCGTGCGCGTTGGCCTCGAAAGGGATTCTCAGCCGCTCCGCGAGATCGTCGAACGAGACTTTGACCTTCTTGTGGTGCCCCTGAACTGGAGCGAGCTTGAGGTTGAGGAGGGACGCTACAACTGGGACCCGATTGATCGCTGGCTTGATTGGGCTCGTACACAGGGCAAACCCTGCGTCCTTGGACCGCTATTGGATTTCTCCAAGCGCGCGCTTCCGAAGTGGATGTACGTCTGGCAGCACGACTACAACACCTGCCGAGACCTGATCTATGAGCATGTCGAGAAGGTCGTCGGTCGATACCGCTCCGGTGTGGGCACCTGGATCGTTGCCTCCGGGCTGAATATCAACGACAATTTTGAGTTCACGCCGGACCAGATGCTTGATCTGACGCGGATGGCCAATCTCATCGCTCGCCAGGCCCGCAAGGGTGCACGGACAATGATTGAGC
>JADFIM010000019.1 GCA_022566725.1 Planctomycetota bacterium | reverse complement strand
TTGGTCTTGGTGGTTTGGGGCATCAGGGGTAGGAGGCAGGGGTCAGGAGTCAGGGGTCAGGAGTTAGGAGTCAGGGGTCAGGAGTTAGGAGTCAGGGGATAGAGGATAGGGGAGAGGGGTTAGGGGTTAGGGGGAGCCACGGATGCATATTCGCCAGCGGTGTGCATCTTCAATTCATCGACAGGTCGAGGCTGGATTCCCCAGGCTCGAACCCTTGACGCTTGCCGGTTGCAGGGTTGGAATGTCGCCATGACCGTACGCGGCTATTGATGCACGTCAAGTTGGCCGACGGCCCAAGCCAGCCCAAGACCCCCGAGCAGCGCCGCGGAGAGTTTGACCCGGTCGTGCTGGTGGAACTGCAACTCCGGCAGCAGATCGCTCAGCGCGATACACAGGAACGTCCCGGCGCAGAACGCCAGGGCGCAGCTGACCAGTCGCGGCGCTTCACTGCTTTCGTACCCGGCTCCGAGAAAGAAGAGGCCCACACCAAGAGGGACCACCAGGGCGAACAGTGCGTTGGCCAGGTGCCGGGCCCGCATCGACCGCCGGCCGAGGGCCATCAACGTCCCGAGCGTCATCGAATCGAACGGCCTGTGCAGAACGATGGCTAGGAAGGTTCCGAGCCCGGCCAGCGTGGCGGTGTGATCGTCACGCCCTTCGGCGGCGACGCTGGCGGCCAGCGCCACCCCCGCGATGACGCTGTGCACCGACAGCCCGATCGCGGCGCCGGTCCACGTCAGCCGGTGGCCGTGGTGAGCAGTGTTCAACCCACCGTTGGTCCCGTTGTGCTCAGGAACATCATGGTGGTGGAAGCAGAAGAACCGCTCCATGAAGAACATCCCGAGGAACCCGGCAAGCAACCACCACAGGACGGGGTCGATCAACTGGTGGTTGATGACCTGATCACCGGCGCCGGCGTTCAGCCAGGCGCCCCGCTGCATCCAGGCGTGCGGCAGCAGGTGCAGCAGCGCCACGCCCAGCATCACGCCCGAGACAAAGCTGACGGCAAGCTCCATCCGCTCGTGTGTGAGGCGGATCAGCAATGGAACCCAACCGCCGATCAGCGACGCCGCAAGGATCAGCCCGCAATACATCACCAGGAGCGCGATTGGTGACATCAGCGGCCGTCAACTCCTCAATGCGGCGACGCGGCGGGCCGGCCCATTGCGCGATCAGGTCTGCTCACCGTCGAAGTTGAGGTGGCGAAGATGCAGCTCAAGCGGGCCGGCCGAAATGGCCAGGCCGTTTCGACCGCTCGGCTGCGAAACCGTCTGGCCGTTGAGCGAATAGAACACCCGCTTGCCCTCGCGGCGATTGGCCACCAGCCCCGCTGAGCGAAGCAGCCCGAGGTGGTGGCTCACCGTTGGTTGGGAAAGATCAAGCTGTCTGCATAGCGTCGAGACGTTGCGTTCGCCGTCTTGCAGCGCGCCCAGCAGACGCAATCGCGTCGGGTCTGCCAACATCCGCAGAAGCCCCACTACATCGCCGACCGGGTCCGGACCAGCCGCCAGCTCATCGACCATCGATCTTATTCTCCTCCGCAGCGATAATTGTTCGAATGCCTGAGGCAGTCCGTTCACTGTACCGCCGAAAATCGACGATGGAAAGTCCCGGGCCGTGGCTTGGGCGTCACGAGAAGGTCGCCCGCGGGGCCCGCGGACGGTAAGATGGGGCAGCAGACCGCTGTAGACACTGACCATGGGGCAGTAGCTCAATTGGGAGAGCGCCTCGGTCGCATCGAGGAGGTTGTGAGTTCGACTCTCATCTGCTCCACGTGAGAGCCCACGGCGTGCTCGCCGTGGGCTTTCTCTACAATTGCAGGCGATGACCTCGACCACCGGCACGACCCGGCCGCCGCGGACGCCCTCAAGCGATCCACGTGTAACCCCGGCCATGCGGCAGCACGCCCGCTTCAAAGCGAAGTACCCCGACTGCGTGCTGTTTTTTCGCATGGGTGACTTCTATGAGATGTTCGGCGACGATGCCGTGCTGGCGAATAAGGTCCTGGGCATCACCCTCACCCAGCGGACCGAAGGCGTTCCCATGGCCGGCGTGCCCTATCACGCCGTCGAGACGTACCTGCGGCGGATGATCGAGGCCGGCCACCGCGTGGCGGTCTGCGACCAGATCCAGGATCCGAAGGAAGCCAAGGGTGTCGTCGATCGGGCGGTGACCCGTGTGCTCACGCCGGGCACGCTCGTGGACGAGACGCTGCTCGATGAATCAAGACCGAACCAAGTGGCCGCGATTCAGTTTCTCGAATCCGGTGAACGGTCGGCGGCGGCCCTGGCGGTCGTAGAGCTTTCCACGGGATCGTTTTCGCTTGTCGATCTTCCCCCCGAGCGGGTCATGGATGAGCTTGTCCGTCTCAGCCCCTCGGAGTTGCTGCACGTCGAGACCGCCGACGGCGCGACGCCGGCGAGAATCGAGTCGATTCGGGCCGCGGTCGGCTGCGCGCTCACCGCTCGGGGGGCGTGGACGTTTCGTCTCGATGACGCCCGGGACTGCGTCTGCGAGCACTTTGGCGTGACCACCCTGGCCGGGTTCGGACTGGACGATGATGACCCCGCGCTGGGCGCCGCCGGCGCCGTCCTGCGATACCTCCAGGAGACTCAGGCCCCTGATCAGACTCACCTCAACGATCGGCTGGGACATCTGTGCCCGCCGAAGCGCGAACCAGCGGACCGCTACCTCACGATTGATGCGACAACGCTGCGGAACCTCGAAATCGAGTGCACGCTGCGTGGCCAAACGACCGCTGGATCGCTGCTCTCGATCTTCGGGCCCGGCACGTCGTGTCGCACCGCGATGGGCAAACGGCTCTTGCGTCGGTGGCTGTGCTTTCCGCTTCGCGATCTCGAAGCGATCCGGGCTCGTCACAAGGCGGTGGCTGACCTGACCCGGGACCGCCCATTCGCCGACGCCCTGGGCAAGCCTCTGGCGGCAGTCCAGGACGTGGCCCGCATTGCCGGCCGGGTCTCGATGAACCGCGCTACGCCGCGCGACGTGGTGGCATTGGGCAAATCGGTCCGGGAGCTTGGGGCGATCGCCGACCTGCTCGACGGCCGCCCGCCTTTTGTCCAGCCCCACGCACGACTCCTGGCCCTGGCCGGGACGCTGGCACCGCTTGGCCGGACCATACACAAACAATGCATTGACTCCCCACCTGCGCATCTGCGCGAAGGCGGCCTGTTCCGCGATGGCATTGATGCCGAGCTCGACGAAGCACGGGCGCTGCAGCGCGACGCCGCCGGCTGGCTGGCCGCCTATCAACAACGCCTCGTCGAGCAGACGGGCATCAACACGCTCAAGATCGGCTACAACAAGGTGTTCGGGTACTACATCCAGATCACCCACACCCATGCCGACAGGGTTCCTGACACCTTCTCACGCAAGCAGACGCTCAAGAACGCCCAGCGCTACACCACTCCCGAATTGAAAGTGTTCGAAGACAAGGTGACGACCGCCCAGGCCCGGGCGATCGACCGCGAGAAGCTCCTGTTCGAGCGGTTGTGCCGCGAGGCTGCGGCCCCGGCGCAGGCGCTGTCGGAGTACGCGGGCATCATCGCCGAGCTTGATGTGCTGGCGTGCTTTGCCCACGCGGCGCGTCGCTACGGCTACACCTGCCCGCAGCTCACCGAAGAGCCGATGCTCGACATCCGCCAGGGCCGGCACCCCGTGCTCGATCAGACGCTTGGCGAGCGGTTCGTGCCGAATGATTGTCTGCTTGGGCCGGCGAGACCGTTCGCCCCCGTCGGCGGCGGGCGATCCAACGACGGTCAGGCCTCAAGCCTCAAGCCTCAAGCCTCTCTTGCCCTCATCACCGGGCCGAACATGGCGGGCAAGAGCACCTATATCCGCCAGGTCGCGCTGATCGTGCTGCTGGCCCACGCCGGCAGCTTCGTCCCCGCCGAAGCCGCGACCATCGGCCTGGCGGATCGCATCTTCACCCGCATCGGCGCTAGTGACGAGCTGCATGCGGGGCGGTCCACGTTCATGGTCGAGATGATCGAGGCGGCCAATATCCTCCACCACGCCACCGACCGCAGCCTGGTCATCCTGGACGAGATCGGCCGGGGCACCAGCACGCTGGATGGGCTGTCGCTGGCCTGGGCGATCACCGAGGCCTTGGCCCAGCGCCGCTGCCGAACGCTCTTTGCCACCCACTATCACGAGCTGACTGCTCTGGCGGATCGAGTTGAAAACCTCCGGAACCTGCACGTTTCGGTGCGTGAATGGGGCGACGAGATCATTTTCGTCTACCGCATCCAGCCCGGGCGGACCGGCCGCAGCTACGGCATACACGTGGCGAAGATCGCCGGCCTGCCGTCGGAGACCATCCACCGGGCGACGCAGTTGCTCGAGACCCTCGCCGTGCAGACGGAACCGCCCAGCGACGACGCACCCCCCACCGCCGGGCCCAATTCCCAGCTCGGCCTGTTCACGGAATACCTCGAACATCCGGTGGTCAAGGAACTTGGCCAGGCGGATCTCGACACCATGACGCCGATAGAGGCGTTCGATCTGCTGCGACGACTGCACAAGCAGGTCCAACCCGGCCCGCGCCCGCTCGCTCCCTCCACCGGCTGATCCCGCCCCGCCGACGGGGCGGCCCAAGAGCCCCTGACGCAAATTCCGTCGAAAAGTCCTGACCAGCCGCTTGCCTCAACGCGGTCAGCGGGTATCCTTTACGGATACCTAACAGATACCGAATCTTGCGGCATTCACCCTCCTGGAGGCATCCGTGGCCATGTTGGAGCGACTCATTCGACCGCTGAGCGTGTTGACCAGCCCCCCGGCACAGAAGGTGGTCGTCCTGAAGGTGACGATCCTGCTGCTGTGCGGCTGCACCCAAGGGATTGCTCGTAGCGGGCCCGGCCTGGGGCTTGGGCCAGAGAGCCGCTATGTGATCCACACGCCCCAGACCTATACCGAGAACCGCGTGTTCTCGCTGAACCTCGATGATCCGGCTTCCGATCAACTGTCCCTGCACCATCCGCACGAGGCGACCGTCTCGCCGGATCGGGCGGTCAAGCACAATGAACCGCTGAGCGTGATCGTCAACGGAGTGTACCTGCCCCCGACGGAGGCCCTGCGCGACGTGGCGGTGATCGTCGATATCGCCTCGCTGACGGATGGGTCCGTCACGTCGCTGGTGGTGTGGTATCAGCGTCGCGTGCCGGGCAATCAGATGCTCAACTTCCAAGACCTGTTGGTCTACTTCGACCCGGCCTGGAACTCCACCGTCGGGCCGCATTTCCGGCTGCGCCTCATCGATGTGAAGCAGACGCAGCGCGAAGCGACCCACCGATTCCTCGATCAAAGCGCCGATCTGGCGGCAACACTGGGGGGCCTGCTGCCGCATCCGGCTATGCCGGGCGTCGCGCTGGCGATCGAAGCGGCGCGGATAGTGCTCGCAAACCCCCGCAACGAAGTGCTGTTGGACTATACTGTCCAGTTGTACTCGCAGCAGCACCGCGAGTTGGCGGGCGATGCGCCGTTGGGCGTCCTGCAGCGCGGGCCCTGGCTGGTGGTGGGCAGGCCGGCGGGGGAGTCTCCCGCATTCTGGACCACGCCCCTACGACTCGATCAGCGCACGCGACAACTCATCGACGAGGCCGAGACGCCCGTTGACGCCCCCTATATCGCCATGACCATCAGCACCGCTGAGGCGGTCGTGCCCAGTATCGTCGTTGAGCGTTCCGCGGCGCTGCTTGCGTTGTTGTCACGCTCCGGCGGCAAGCGCGATCTGGAAGAGATCGAAGCCCAGGGACGTTCCGTGTTCAGCGCTCTGGCCACGTACATCGCGCACGAACGGTTGCTGCGGTATCGCACCGTTGATGAACTCAAAGCGGTCATGACCCTGCTGCGCAACCGCGAGCTCAACACCCTCACCACCCGGGATGTGCGACTGCTCATGAACGCGGTGTCGCGGGTCGCCGGCCGGCCGTTCGCCACCGTCGATGATGCGTTGGCGTGGTGGGAGCACCAGGGCCAGCAGGGCATCATCGATGCCGACCGCTTCCGATGGCTTCCCGCTCAAGACCCCTCGGCGGAGGCGATCCCATGAATGCACACCTTCTTGACGAGCTTGTCCTGGCGGAGCTCACCCTCACCGCTGCGCCGGCCCAGGAACAGTCCCGCAGCCTGCGGGCGTTCCTGCGCGTCCTGCGGCATACGTTGGCGGATCAATGCGACATCGATCTGCAAGAACCGAATCCGTTGACGCGGCGCGGCACGCTTGAGTTCCTTCAGACAAGCTACGACGTGCGCTGGAAGCTGCACGTACACGTGCTGTCCCCGGACCTGTTGTCAACCGAACCGCTGGTTCGATTGATCGCCTGGGTGGCGGTGCCGATGACGCCCGACGGCCGGCGAAGCGTGCAGATGGACGTGCGGGCGTTCGAGGACGCCTGGCATAGCCTGCAACCGCAGGTCGCCCGCTGCCTGCACGATGCGGCCGAGCAATCCCCCGGCCGGCTGACGCTGGTCCATCCGCAGCTCCCCACCACGGCCGCCTGAACATTCGCGAGGCGGCCATTGCGTCGAGTCAGCTTCACCTTCCTTTGACAAGCAGCCTGGCCGGCCTACCCTGGCGGGCACACTTGAATCAGATTCGCGCTCGTGCTCGCGCATTCGCTCATGGACGCTACCTACCTCAAGACCAAATTTGACGCTGCGCTCGCCTGGAGCAACTATCTCGCCACCGACTCCGCCAAGGCCGGCAACTGGCAGAAGATCTACGACCAGGTGCAGCTTGCCGATGAGCAGCGCCGCCTCATCGAAGGGTTCGTCCGCAAGATGAAGGTGCTGTGCGTTTCAGGGATCTGGTGCGGGGATTGTGCGCAGCAGGGCCCGCTCATTGAGCGGATTGCCGAAGCGAACCCGTGCATCAGCCTGAAGTGGATTGATCGCGACGAGCATCCTGATCTGGCGGAGCAGATCAAAAGCAACGCCGGCCTGCGGGTGCCGATGGTGATCTACATGGCTGAGGACTTCGAGCCGGTGTCGATCTTCGGCGACCGCACGCTGAACCGCTACCGTGCGATGGCGGCGAAACAGCTCGGGCCGGCCTGCCCGTTGCCGGGAGCGCCGGTCCCGGATCAGGAATTACATGCCACGCTCCAGGATTGGCTGGACGAGTTTGAGCGCGTGCATCTGTTGCTGCGCCTCAGCGGCCGATTGCGCCAGAAACATGGGGATTGAACCCTTAGCCCCCGGCTCTGCCGGGGGACCACCCTAAACGCTGACCACTGAACCCGACCACCATGCTGCTTACCTCAGACATTCTCCGCCGCAAGTTCGAACAAGGCCTGCCCTTCGCCGAGTTCGTCACGAGCGGTGAATCGCAAGGCCATCGACCGCCATGGGACCAGCGCTACGGCCAACTCGAACTCATCGCTGAGCAACATGCCCTCGTCAACTCGTTTGCCCGTGAGATGAACGTGCTGTGCGTCTCCGGCACGTGGTGTGGCGACTGCGCGCTGCAGGGCTCGGCCATGGCCCGCGTTGCCGAGGCGAATCCCCAGCGCATTCATCTGCGATTCATTCTCCGCAGTGATCAGCACGCAGACCTCGTGGTCAAAGCCCAGATCAATGCCGGCCTTCGGGTGCCGGTGACGTGGTTCATGGCCGAGGATTTCGAGCCGGTGTCGCGGTTCGGTGATCGCACGCTGAGCCGGTACCGCTCGATGGCCCGCAAGCAGTTGCCGCCGGATCAGGCCAATGTTCTCGCGGCGCCTCCGGCCGACCCGGTCCGCGAGGTGCTGCGGGAAGTGCTGGATGAGTTCGAGCGTGTGCAACTACTGCTGCGGCTCAGCGCCCGCTTGCGCGAGAAGCACGGCGATTGAATCCTCAGCCCCCGGCTCTGCCGGGGGATCAAGAGTCATCAGCCGCTTCCAGGACCGGCGGCCAGAGGACCCAGTCGCCATCGACGGCCTTCGCCGGATCTTCGACGACCCGAGCGGCCAGCTTTGGAACAACCCGGCCCCTGTCGTCGAGCGGCGGTCGCCCACCATCATCGTCACGATCCGCGCCGATCGAATACACCAGCGGCCGGCCGTCAACGAGTCGGTAGCGCAGCGGCCGGCCGTCGAAGCGGTCCGGCGGAACCGCCGGCAGCAAATCAGGCACGAGCATGTCCAGCGACTCCGGCCAAGCGCCGTTGCGACGCCGATACAGCTCCAATCCGATCGCCACCAGCATCCCATCGCGCTGTTGGATGACCAGTTGAGGCCGAACACCCGCCTTGCCCAGCGCGGGCATCAACAGCGCCACGGGCAGATTGCGCGCAGTGCTCATCGGTGAGCGATTCAAGTGGCCAACTTCGCGGTCAACCTTACCGGTATCCTGTTCCCACAACGGCTTGGCGAACTCCGCCTCGGCGAGTGTGAACAGACGAGAGAACTCCTCGGTCATTTCCCGCCGGCCTGCGTTGGCCAGTCCCAAGGCCGGGGCAACCGGATCGACGCGACTCCGCGGGACACCCGTCGATTGGGCCACCATGCTGCTCAGATCACCCAGCGACCGCAGTCCCTGGGCCGTGAGACGGCCGTCACCTCGGCCGTCATCGGTGTACAGGCGTTGTACGAAGTCCTGGAACCGCCACCGCTCGCCGTCCAGGCGCAGCTGTATCCGCCCACCGTGCACCGCCGAGAAGCGATGGGCCAACGCCTGGAGCTGCGAGTTCGTAAAGATATCGGGGTGCTCGGAAGCGATCTCCCCGAACGTGTCCAGCGCTAACATGATCTGCCCAAGCGACACCAGCTCGTTGATGATGAACGGCGTCTCGCGCGCGTGTTCGGCAATACCAAGGCTCGCTTCGATGTCGGCCGCCGCCAAAGTCCCATCAGCCTTTGCGGCCGCGCGGTGCGCATCCAGTGTAAGCAGCCGGCTCATCCTGCGCAGCTCCGTCAGGTGCGGCAGGAGGATCCCAATCAGCCCCATCTTGACGTATCGGTCATTGGTAGCGCTTGCCCGGTCGGGCCACAAGACAAGATCGGCCTCGTTGATCACATAGCCGGTGATGTAGCCCAGGCCCGGCCGGGACGCCGCCTGGCGAACAAGCTCCAACGCCTCGCCATGCGTCTCGATGTAACGCGCGACGTGCTCCCATTCTTGTTGTCCGGGGCGAACGACGTGATCGTTCACCTCCCGCGGTATTTCACCCAGGGCGATCAGAGCCGAGCGATACATCGGCCAGGCCCGCTGCGCTTCGGGCACGGCACGGGCCTTGGCATTCACATCGGCGAGGTAGTCGTGGGCCAGGACAGGTATGCCGGTGAATAGACGGATCGCGGCGACGATATAGATCACCACGAAAAGGCCGATCAGCAATCCCACGGCCTGCACCGAGCGTACCCAAGCCTTCCAGAGAAGCGGACGATTGCGGCGCTTGGCCCGGCGAATGAGCCTCGCCGCCTGCCGGGCGGGTCCGAACACATCCGCCAGGGCTTGAGGCGAAGAGCCTGCCGACAGGCCGTCAACGAAGTGGGCGATCAGCTCATCGGCAACGTCCGCCCGCTCCAATCGCCACAGCCGCGACCGGCGCGCGACCTCGAGCACGATTGACGCCAGGGGCACAGGCAACTCGGCTGCGGCCACCAGGCGCTTCACGTCGGCCCGGCCACTGAGCCGCCCACGCACGATGTCGCGCAACGGGGTATGAGCAAGGCGGCGCAACAGGCTCGGCTGTGCACCCCCACGGGAAGTGGATGTCGCTGCGCTCATGCCGGCGCTGCCTTGGCGACGGATGCACCGTGCTCTCGGGGGGCGACGATTCCCAGAGCACCCATCGCCCGCACTAGCGCCTGCCACTGCCTGGTCTCAGAGGCAAGACGCTTGGATCCTTTCTTCGTCAGCGCGTAGTAGCGGCGTTGCCGGCCGGAGTCGGCCTGCCGGCGGCGGCTCGTGATCAGCCCCTTCGCCTGCAGGTTGTAGAGCATCGGATACAGCGTGGACTGGCCCATTCCCAGCACGCCCTTGGTCTGCTCGGACAACGTCTCCACCATTTCGTATCCATACATCTCGCCACGCTGCAGCAGCTTCAGCACGGCCACCGGCCCGGCCCCTCGCATCAACTCGCGTTCAATTCGCATCTGCATTGCCTCAACCGTGGGGATTCTTACTATGTCTCGCATAGTATCCATTGCAATCCTTCGGGTCAAGCCCGAATCCGCACCGGTGCGCCACGACTTCCTCGCCTACCTCAGCAACATCCGCCCCCCACGCCAGCGCACATCAGCCCCCGGGCGAGGCCGGCCTACACTGTTGGCAATGACCGACGCGCGTCGATCCCGCCGAGCGGCATTCCTATCGCAGGTGGTCTGCGTCGCAGCGGCGCTGGGCCCCGGGGGAATCGCCAATGGCGAGCCGAGCGCGGATCGTCGGCCGATCGAATCAACGGTCGCCGACGACACCGCCGCTGGCCAGGCCGCGCTCTCCCATGCACCGCAAATCGAAAAGCAGACGATCGACCGGCTCCTTGACGGCGAATCCTGGCCGAGACGAGCCATCGCGGCCATGCGCCTGGAACGCTACGCGTGTTTGGAAAGCCGCCATATTCTGCAGACCCTCCTTACCGACGAGGCATGGCAAGTGCGAGCCTTTGCCGTGCGCACGCTTGGCCGACGACGAGTGCCCGCGACCGAAGTGTCGTTCGCCACGGAACACGAGCCGCGCGTCCTGCGCACTGCACTACGGCACCGCTATCCGCTTGATGCCGAACGGTTGGGCCGCGGTATCCGCTATCTGGCCAGGGCCCGCAGTCTCCAAGACAAGATGCTCGCGGTGGAGCTCGCCATCGCGAGCGGCGATGAGGAGCTCAGCGCGTTCGCGAAGGAGACGGTGAAGAAGATCATTCTGCGAATGACTCGCATCGACGCTGGGTTGCTTTCACCCCGACTCGCGGTCGTGACCGGCCAGCCGAACATGCGACGGCGGTACCGCTGGCAGAAGTGGCTGCGCAAGACAGGGCGGCGGTTCGCCCTTCGACCGGCCCACAGCATTCCTGAATCACCCCACACACCCATCGAGCCGGGTCTCTTCGTTACGCTTGAACCGAACGACTTCGCAGCCTTGGAAAGCTACATCGAATCGCTCAGCAGCCGGAGCCTGGACCTGGCGATCTGTCTGGATTGCACCGCCAGCATGTGGAGCGAGCTCGCTGAGGCTCAGGGCGGAATCGACGATCTGATGGTCTTCGTCGGCGACGTCGTACAGACGCTGCGGGTGGCGTTGATCGCCTATCGCGACCGACGCGATGAGTTCGAGACCAGAGCCTGGGACTTCACGTCGGACATCACCCTGGCTCGCCAGCGATTGTGGTCCTTGACCGCAGGCGGCGGCGGGGACCGTCCCGAAGCGGTCTACCCGGCCATGCAACTGGCGTGCAGCCGGCTGAGTTGGCAGCCGGGCAACACGAAAGTGCTCGTGCTCATCGGCGACGCCCCGCCTCGCGTGGGCACCGGCGCGCTGTGCGCACGACTGGCCCGACGCGGCGCCCAGGCCCAGCTCACCACGCATGTGATTCAAGCCGAAGGCAAAGAGGTCAAGCACTTCCGGGAGATCGCCAAGGCCGGAGGCGGACGCTGCCTTTCGCTCGCCGACGGCGACTCTTTGATCGTCGAGATCGCCGGACTCACGCTCGGCGAGCGATTCCAGGATGAACTCCGAGAGTTCTTCGTAACCTACCTCGAATTGTGCCGGTAACAGCGCCGGTTCCCCAGCGCCACGTGCGCGCAGCACGGTGATGGCCGGTCCGCGCCGCACATCCCCCGGCCCGGCACGGGCCGGCTCACTCGGACATGCATGAGGAAGCTCACAGCGAGCCGGGTTCTGTGAACCCGGTGGATCCCCGCACACCACACGCTTTCGCCGCGCACCTATGGGCCGCAGGTGCCGCATGGGTTGCCGCCGGCGACCGAGCACCACTGGCCCAGCAGCTTCGTCAGGTCGTTCGAGTCCACACACCCATCGGGCGGGCCTTGGCCCGGGCCGGCAATGTCCGCGAGGTCGAGATTCGCTTGCGTGCAGTTCTCGCAGGGCGGGCTCGGCGGGTTCGGATCGTTGACGGCGGAGCACCACGCACCCAGCAGAACCGTGAGGTCGGTTGAGTCAACGCATCCGTCGGGGAAGCCGGGGTTGCCCGGACTGGCGATATCGGCGGCGCTAGGCGGCGGCGGGCAGGGATTCGGCGAGCAGTTGCTGCCGTCGCCCTGGTAACTACCGCCGAATGTGATGCAATCGCCCGAGGTCTCCACTGTGCAGGAGCCATTGGTGAAGCAGCAGGCGCCGGTCGCCTCCTCGACGGCGTTGTAGGCCACCAGCGCGAAGTCCTGATCGGTGGTGTCGCCTGAGCCCGGCAGGCTGTCGGAGTTGATGTTGCTGGCGACGACGCGAACGGTGATGTTGCCCGGTGGGGTCGGGCCTAGGAAGACGCCCTCGGTGTTGTTCTTGAAGTCGGCTGAGCCGCCCGGCACCGACCAGCCGTCGAAGCCGAAGTTGTTGCCGCGGTAGGTGTCGCCGCCTTCCTCGACGATCAGGTCCAGGTTGTTGTTCCAGGCCGGGCTGCTGCCGCCGAGCCCGTGACCGGGCGCGTCGGTCCACACCAGCATGATCTTGATCGGCTCAGTCGGGTCGAGCGGGAAGAGATTGACGGACCACTCCTCGCCGGTGTTGTCGAAGACGACCGCTTGGTCGAAGTAAGAGACGCTGCCAGCCGGGGGATCGATGACGGGCGGAATGTCCAGCCGCCCCCAGCCCTGCTTGTTGTCGAAGGGGTGGCCGAGGACGCCGCCATCGGCATCCAGATTGCCGACCAGATTGTGGGCGACGGGGAGGAACGCGGCCTTGATCAGCGCCGGGCTCGGGTCAGCCGTGTAATCGGGCCGGTTGCGGTAGTACTCGATGAAGAGGGCCACCGCCCCGCTGACGTGCGGCGAAGCCATGGACGTGCCGCACATCAGAGTGTAGCTGCTGCCGGAGGTGCTGGAGTCCACCCGGCAGCCGGGGGCGACCATGTGGGGGATCGTCCGGCCGTCGAGAGCCGGACCATGAGCCGTGTTGGACGAGAGATCGTCGATGTCGAGGATCTGTGAGCCGTCGCTGTTCTGCATCTTGGTGGAGCCGATGTTGAAGAGGTTCTTCGCCTCGTCGGGGGTGCCCTGGGTACTGATGCCGCCGTTACCGTTCATGAACGACAGCACGTAGGTCAGCGGCTGATTGCCGGCGACGTTCGGATCGGCGTCTCGGACGCCGATGTCCACCTGCATGGTGTCGTCGTCATAGCCCTGGGGCGTGCCGGCGGGACCCCAACTGTTGCCGGAGAGCGAGGCCCCGTTGTTATAGGAATCGGTCATGATCCGGAGCATGCCGTCGGGCTGCGTGAAAGTGGGGCTGTAAAGCTGCTCCACCAAGTTGGCCCCGGGAGCCACGCCCAGACCCCGCAAGAAGCCATTGCTGTCCAGCACGCCGGAGGAACCGTCGGCGGCCATGATGCCAGCGGTGTGCGTCCCGTGGCTGCTGGTGGCGCCGCCACCGCAGGTCACCCCGCTACAGCCGAGCAGTCGGCTGACCAGGTCGGGGTGGTTGTTCTGAATGCCGCCATCAACGTTCGCGATGATGACGCCGGCTCCATCGACGCCCACGCCGCCAAGCCAACTCTGGTAGCCCGGGAACGCCAGGTTGCTCACGTCGTAGTTGCCCGCGCAGACCTGATCGCTCATCTCGCTACGCAGTCCGCCGTCGGTGGGGATGGGCTGGATGCTGTACACACCGGGAATCCGGGCCATATCCTGGAATCGCGCACCGGAGACGACGAAGCCGGCGACCTTGAAGATACTGTTCAGCACCCGCCGGCCGGTGCTCCGGCCGCCAAGCTCGGTGATCGCTTCGATGGCCGCATCCGTGTCAGCGCCGCGATACAAAAGCACCTTCACCGCGATCGCTTCATCCGGCAGGTTGCGCCATTTCGGCAGTACCCGGTACGCCGGATAGAACTCGCCCGCCCAGCGGACCGGATCGAGGTGACGCACCGCGTCGAGATTCTGCGCGTCGCTCCAGACAATATAGGTGTAGGGGTCGATGTACTGAACGATGCTGATCCCCGCATCCTCAAGCTGCTCAAGCCACAGCGCCAGCGTGGGACCGGTGAACTGTACGAGCCGCAGATCCGGACCGTCGGTACGGGCGGTATCCCAGCCGCCGGGGAACGCGGGCACCTGCACCAGGGGATCGAAGCTCATCTCGCCCAGACGCAGGGAATAGTCGCGCAGGGGGCTTTCGGGATTCGACTTCAGATCGCTGTCGGGCACGCCGGCGAGGGGCGCGGCATTCGCGAGGCCGACGCCGATTCCCGACGCCCCTGCGGCGATGACAATGATCCTTCGAGGCGACAACTTCATGGCTCATCTTCCTTCCTGCGGCTGCTCCTCATCCGAACGGGAAACTCCAAGGCCTCGATTTGACCGCCCAGCCGACGCCGCATCGACCGGTGCCCGCCAATGACCTATTGGAACACGGATCGCCCGGCCGGTCAACGAAAAAATGGGTGGATTGGGGGGGAGGTGACAGTGCCGTCCCCCGGCGGAGCCGGGCGCTGAGGGATGGGGTGGGGGGATTGTTCGGCGGCGAGTATCGTTGGCGCCGAAGAAGAAAACCGCGAGCAAGTGTTTCACCCCTCACCGTGGCCTCTCCCCTTGGAGGGGAGAGGGTTATGTCCGAAGACCGCGACCGATGGTCGCGGTCTTACAAGGAGCGAGGACGCGGCGGCTCGGTGGCGACAAAAGATGGTCCGCACAGCGGACCCTACGACTGAAGGGCGGCCGCGGCTGGTCAGTCGCTGCGCCAGCCGCTCGGTTCGCCCTTGCCCAGGTCGTTCCAGCAAGCTTCGAGCAGTTGGGCCAGGCCCTGGCCGGTCGCGCCGCTGGTCACGAGCGGCTTTGGGGCATCGGGCGCGTTGAGCATGCCTGCGATGCGCTCGATCATCGCAGTCCGCTGGGCCTGGGGGATCAGATCGATTTTGTTGAGCGCGATGATCTCGGGTTTGTCAGCCAGGGCTTGGGAGTACCGGGCAAGCTCGGTGCGGATCGCGTTGTAATTCTCAGCCGGATCGGAGCCGTCGGCCGGCGCGACATCCAGCAGGTGCACAATCACGCCGGTGCGCTCAACATGTCGGAGAAAGTCGTGGCCCAAGCCGGCGCCGGACGCGGCGCCTTGGATCAGGCCGGGGAGGTCGGCGACGATGAGGCGGCGCTCGCCGGGCAGTTGGGCGATTCCCAGGTGCGGGTAGCGGGTGGTGAAGGGATAGTCGGCGACCTTGGGGTCGGCGCGTGAGATGGCCCGGAGCATGGTGGACTTGCCGGCATTGGGCTTGCCGACCAGTCCCACATCTGCGATGAGCTTCAGCTCCAGGCGCAGGGTGCGTTGCTGGAAGGCTTCGCCCGGCGTGGCGGATCGCGGCGTCTGATTGGTGGCGGACTTGAAGTGCTCATTGCCGAAGCCGCCCTTGCCACCGCGAGCGACGACCAACCTCCGGCCGGGCACGTTGATGTCGGCCAGTATGGTGGAGTCGTCGGCGTCGAAGACGATCGTGCCGAGCGGTACGGGGATCACGCAGTCGGCTCCGTCGGCTCCGCGCATGGACTTTCCCATCCCCGGCCGGCCGTTGGGGGCACGGAAATGCGGCGAATAGCTGAAGGATGCGAGTGTGCTGAGGCTCGGATCACCAACGAGCACCACATTTCCGCCGTCGCCGCCGTCGCCCCCGTCCGGGCCCCCTTTGGGCACGAACTTCTCCCGCCGTAAGCTCACGCAACCGTCGCCACCCTTGCCGGCTCGGACGTCGATGGTGGCCTGGTCGATGAGCATGGGTTGAAGAAGGCATCAAGGCATCAAGGCATCGAGGCATCAAGGCATCAAGGCATCAAGGCATCGAGGGATGAAGAGACTGATAGCGCCGGGCGTGGATCATACGCCCGCGTGGGGATTCAGCGTTGCAGCGCAAACGGGTGAAGCCTGCGGAGGTGCATCCGCGGCTAGCAGAATTGCGATCACCAGCCAATGATCGCTCAGAACAGTGTGAAGCGGAGCGTCGAGATGGTCTCAGCCGGCGGCAGTGCGTTGGACAGCGGCATAGGGTTGGATCGCGGGGTCATCCGGGATGATATCGACGAATCGGCCACGGAAGCGTACCTTGCCGGCCGCGATCGAAAACAGGGTGTCATCCCGGCCACGGCGAACCAGATATCCCGGCTTGAATGGTGTGCCACACTGGCGGATGATGATCGACCCCGGCCCGGCCGCTTGTCCGCCAAACAGCTTGACGCCGCGGTACTGCGCGTTGGAGTCGCGGCCATTCTTGCTTGATCCCTGTCCTTTTTTGTGAGCCATCGAGGTGCTCCGATGAGAGGCTGGTAGCGAGACGCCACCTGTCGTGTCCGCCTAGCGCATGACCCATTGCTGGCGAAGAAGGTCCACGGGTTTGCTGCCACGAGCCGGCGCATCGCCCGGGATCAGGTAATCGCGCTGCAGCGTCTTTCGCAGCAGCACGTCCTCGCCTGAGACGGGGTTCTTGACCTTGGCGGTCTCGCCGCTGGTCCCCGCGATGAACAGCGAGAGCTCGTTGACCTCAAGATTGCGGGCCGGCCAGATCGCCAACCCCTCCTTGGCATGTTCGCGGCCATGGAGAATCTCGCCGATAACCTCATTCTGACTCTCCAGCAATTCATTGCCAAGCAGTTGCATGAGATCTTCGGCGATCCGTGCGGGAACACCTCGGCCGGACGAAAGGATCTCTCCGGCGTCGGTGAACAGCGTGAAGGTGGGCGCCCACAATTGGTCGTCGCCGGTCCGATTGGTGACCATGTAGGTGAAATACCAGTATGAGTCGCCGCGTGCCTCATCCAGGTAGAGTCGCAAATGACCGGGCTCGAACCGCAGCTCCCAGCGGTGGGGCACCGCGGCCGGCTTGGGGAACGCCGATACGCCGTAGGCCGCCGCCAGCACGGCGCAGCCCGCGAGGGCGGCTGGGATGGTTCGACATGACGAAGGCATGGACCGGACTCCGTACAACTGGCACGGTCGCTATTGTATGGCCGATGCCCACACGGTCAACGAAGTGCGACCATGACCATTTCGCAGACCAACCCTGAGCAGTTGCGTCCATCTGAGGACGACGATCCGGGGCCGATCGTGCGCATCGGGCCCCCAAGGCGGGCGGAGGCGATCGAGCGGCTCGTGGGCGTCGGGTCGCAAGGGGATCGGGCTGCGGTGGACCGGTTCATGTACTATGCCCGAACCAGCGCGATCCGTCTGGATGGGCTGTGGTCGCGGCTCGATCGAACCGGGCGGATCGCCTTTAGCGTGCTGGCGGTGCCCAGCCCGGGTCGGACCGCGATGATCTTCGCCAGCCAGGTGACCTCCGCCCGGCAGGTCCGTTCCGTAGCGGGGCTGATCGACCACGTCTGCCAACAGCTCGCCGACCTCGATGTGGACCTGGCGCAGGCGCTGCTGGAGCCTTCAGAGGCGCTTCATCGCCAGACGTTCCTTGCGGCCGAATTCACTGAGCTGGCAATGCTGAGCTATCTCGAGCGGCCGTTGTCGAGGCGGAACCCGCCCCCGCCGCCGCAGTTGCCGCAGGGAGTGACGACTGAGCCGTATTGCGCGGCGCTGCGGGACGACCTGATTGTGGCCATGGAGGCCAGCTACGAGCAAACGCTGGATTGTCCCGGCCTGTACGGGCTGCGCCGCACCGCCGACATCCTGGCCGGCCACCAGGCGACAGGCCGGTTCGATCCATTACTCTGGACGCTGCTACGAGTTGAAGATCAACCGGCTGGGGCGGTCCTGCTCAACCCGTTCCCCGACCACAAAACAGTGGAGCTGGTGTACATAGGCCTTGCGCCTGCGGCCCGAGGACGCGGGCTGGGGGCCCAGTTGCTGCGGCACGGCCTGGGGCTGCTCACCGGCCGTCGAGAACGGACGGTTACGCTCGCCGTTGACCAGCGCAACACACCGGCGCTCGCGCTCTATCAGGCCCAAGGGTTCGAGGCCGTGGTTCATCGATGGGCGTTGATTCGTTCGCTGCGCGGCGCCGCCTAAAGACGTTGAGCGGGTTTGGCGCTGCTGGGTGGCGCAGATCTTTTCCACGGCGCATCGACAGTCGCGCCCACGACGGTGGAAAAGATTTTTTTAAGGCGACAACTCTTCGATGTAGCAGGACATTGGGCGCGATTGACCTCCTGTGCGTTTGAGATTCGCTCTTGTGAAACCGACCAGCCGGTCGTAGTCTCCATTGCCCGCCCAGGGAAGGACGAGTCACACTGATTCGCGGCCGATGGCGGTGCTCGGCACGGGCCATGATCGCTCACAATCGTTACCGACCAGACATATCCAGCGAGGGCGACTCATGAAACTCGGCGCCTCACCCCCGACGATCACCCGCGGTATCAGCGAGCAACTGGCCGATCGCATCGGCCACCACACATACGAGATGTGGTTCGGCCACAGCTCGACGCTGCAGGTCCAGGGCAACCGTGTGGAGGTCGCCGCCAACACCCAGTTCGTCGCCGACTGGATTGACAGCCACTTCCTGGGTGACTTGCATGGCGTAGCCTGCGAGGCGCTTGGCGAGGGTGCGCTGGTTGAAGTTCGCGTTGCGCCGAAGCCACATCGAGGCCATGGCGAAGGGTCACCAGACAGTGCTGGCGGAGACTGCAAGGAGACGCTTGCCGCCAACGGCTCGGCCGGCGGATTGTCGCCTCGGCCGACGGGCCGTCGAGGACCTCGTCGAAACGCCGGCCTGCGACGCCTCGACGACTTCGTGGTCGGCCAATCCAATGAGCTTGCATTCGCGGCCGCTAGGCGGATCGCCGAGGACCGCACAGCAACGTCCGCCGATGGCGGATCGCCATTGTTCATCCACGGGGAATGCGGCGTGGGGAAAACGCATTTGCTGCAGGGAATCTCACAGCGATATTCCGAACAGTCCAAATGCCCTGATGAGATCACAGTCCGCTACATCACCGCCGAACAATTCACCAACGAGTATATCAATGCGGTGCGCAGCAACACGATCGACAAATTCCGCAAACGCACACGGAAGCTGGACCTGCTGGCGATCGACGATGTGCACTTTCTATCGAATAAGGTCGCCACGCAGAACGAGTTTCAGCACACGCTCGATGCGATCGGTCTGGCGGGAGCGCGGCTGGTGCTGGCCTCCGACGAGCACCCCCACTGCCTGGGGTTCAAACGAGCGTTGAGCAGCCGGTTCGTCTCGGGCATGGTGGTGAAGATCGAGAGACCGGACCGCACAGTGCGGATCAAGCTGGTGAAGCAACTGGCCTCGGCCCGCGGGTTGCGAGTCTCCGACGCCGCCATACAGGCCATCGCTGCCCGCTGCGCGGGATCGGTACGGGAGTTGGAAGGCGCCGTGAACAGGCTGGCGGCACTTCGGCTGGTGTCCGATTGGCCGGAGAATGCCCAGATCGGACTCGTCATGGTCGAACAATTATTCAAGAACCGCTGCTGGCGGCCGAACGCTCCGCTACGCATCGGCACCATCGTGGACGTGGTCTGCGCTCGGCTGGCGGTGAATCGGGCCGACCTGATCGGCTCGGGGCGTCATCGGCGGGTCGTCGTGGCCAGAGGAGTCGTCGCCTATCTGGGCAGAGAACTGACGACGATGAGTTACCCCGAGATCGCCCAGGCGCTGGCGGAAGCAACCGCGGACTAGAGTGCGCCTCAGGGGACGGTGGGTCCGCGATCTCTTCGGTGTAAGATTGACAGACCTACCTGCCTATTCATAGCTAAAATAGGGTGCTCCAGGGTTTTCTGTGGGCACCACAAGATGTAGGGGTTGGATAGCTTGACTCATCGGGTGATACCGGCCCATCTTTTGGCGATTCTGGCTATCGAGAAGGGGGATTATCGCTTGTACCCAAGGAGGATTTGGCCTTCCCGACCTCCGACTGAATTGCCCTTATTGGGTGTTTATTTGCAATTGTCGACTGAAAACCTCGTGTGTCTGCGCAGCGCACGCCGCACCTTATGCTGACCTTCAAGACCGATCCAAACAGCGACACCTTACATGGGCGTTTTCCAGAAATCCGAAGCCTGTACCGAGGAAAATTTGTTATGAGGCAACCTACTGGGAGACCTGTAGTCTATTTATGTTTAATTGTACTTTCTTGGAAGGTCTGCATAGTTCAAGCAGATGCAACTAAAAGGCTCGTTAGCGAAACGGTTACGCTCAGTATAGAAGTGCAAGACTATGTTGAGGCACGAGCCAAACTGATGGTAATAATCGAGAACAATAATGGTACCATTGTTAGCTCCGATGAGAAGATGAGAGCGCCCGATAAAAGCGGGCTCTTCGAAGTTCACATTCTAGATGATAACGTTCAAGCCATTGCGGACGAAATTGAAGAATTGGGACAGGTAGTTCAAAGGAGTGTTGCTCTACGGACCGCCCGGTACAGGGAAAACGCTGCTTGCTAGAGCAGTGGCGGGAGAAGCAGATGTACCGTTTTATAGCATCAGCGGTGC
>JADFIM010000183.1 GCA_022566725.1 Planctomycetota bacterium | reverse complement strand
CCCCTCGGGCGCCTCAAAGTCCCCAAACAATTGCTGTGCCGCCGTCGGCGTGCCAAAACCCATCACGACCAGCGCCGCCAACGCGAGCAATACCGTGACAAAGAGATTTGAGCTGATTCTCGATTGTGTGGCTGCCATTTCTAAACTCCTTTCCCTGCCAATTAGTAATGGTTGGTGCAACTGGCATTCAACAACCCCGATGGCCCATGGCCCTCGGCGGTGCACGCCAGTATCGCTGCTAACCAAGGCAAACGCAACGTTTGGTGCGCCAGCCGTGGATTCGCGGTCCAGGCATACCCGACCAGAGACCAAGCATCAAGGGTCAGCGGTCGTCGCGGTCAACCGGGTAGCAAGGGTAGGACCGTTTTCTGCAGGCGGTCGGGCCTCAGTGTTCACGGCGGCTTGCGCGCGACGGCGATGCAGCGGCGGCTGGTCAAATCCAACGGCTCGCCTTTGATTGACCCGTACAGCTTGACGTCGGCGAAACCGCAGCGGTGCAGCATGGCGACGATCTCATGCGGCATGTACATGCGCGTCGAGCACTGCCGTGTCTCGCGCCGGCCGTCGGGATGGATGAAGGTCCAATCGGAGTCGAGCATCCCGCGGGCAAAGTCCGGCCGGTTTTCGTTCAGGACGATCAGGCCTTCGAGTGCCGGGCTCTTTGGCCGGTCGATGATCGAGGGTCGAAAGTCCGCGAAGACACGCGGCATATTGAGATAGTCCAGCGCGAATCGCCCACCGGGCCGAAGCGACTCAAAGGCCCGCTGAATCATCTGCATGTTGATCGAATCGTCTTCGACATAGCCGAAGCTGGTGAACCAGTTGATCGCCGCATCGCACGGTCGCGGGGCGACGAACGCAAAGGCATCATCGCAATGGAACTCGGCGGGCAGCCTGCGTTGTTGGGCCTGCTCGGAAGCGTGTTTGATGTAGCCGGCGACGCGGTCCACGCCGATCACCCGTACCCCGCGCTCAGCGAAAGGCAGGGCGAGCCGGCCGATACCGCAGCACTGATCAAAGAGCGTCGTACCCTCGGCAAGCTCCAGCGCCTCAACGAGGAAGTCAACGATCTTGCGGATTGTTTCCTCGTCATCGTTGGCCAAACCATATTCGGCGTAGGTGTTGTCAAAGAACGTGTGCCACCACGGGTCGAGTGAGGAAGAAGTCGGCGTCGGCTCGGTCATCGTGGGTTCCGCACAGGGCGCGTGGCGGACAGTATCATCAGTATCATTGGCGGCCCAGTTCTCAAGCATCCGGACCCAGAAAGGGCCTCGCCGTGGCTGGCTGCGGTGTCCGGGGAGGCGATGTAGAAGTGACTCACGGCACCTGCAACAGCGCACGGAGAACCGCCGCTGCCTCGATCTTCCTGGGAGTGGCAGGCGTGCGGGGCATGACGCCCGACGTCGCCATCTCGCCGCCGATCATGAGGTTGATCAGCAGCCGGGCCAAGGCCTGCGGGGTTTGGTCGCTGCGCACCGCGCCGCAGGTCTGAAGTTGCACAATCTCTGCTGCAAGAAAAGCATGCATGGCGGTGAGGTGCGTTCGGACCGAGGCCTGGATGGCCGGGTTGTGCCTGGCCTCAGCCATCGCGCAGAGGATCACCCGGTAGGGGCCACGCCCGGGCCGGCCGGATGCGGGATTGCCCGCCAGGAGGGTTGACAGCCGGCTCTGCGGATCGTCAAGGCCCTCTAAGGCGTTGCGCCAAGAGGAAATGATCTGCTCGCCCGCATGGTCAATCACACTGATGAACAAGTCGAGCTTGTGCTCGAAGTGTCGATAGAGGATCGGCTCGGTGATGCCGGCCAGTCTGGCCAGCTCAGCGGTGGTGGCGCCACGATAATCACGACGAGCAAACAGATCTGCCGCAATCTTGAGGAGTTGGCGGCGACGATCCTCTGCCCGCATGCGAGCCACAGGATCAACCCACCTCGCAGAGGTATTGTCGCGGTAGCATGATCTTCGGCAGTGTACTGTTGTCCGCGGTCATCCTTCGCCGTGCCCGGTGGTAGACGGCTCAGGCGGTCTTTGCCCGGGGAAGTGACGCGGGATGGATCTCCAGCTCGGCGATCCCATCGGGCAGCGTCAGCTCGCTGATCGGCGTTCCCTCGGCGACGACCCCGCCGTCGAGAGTTCGGATGACCGTCCGTGGCTGGGCCCGCTCGTGCTCCTCGAACCTGGGTAACAGCTCGTCGCGCTTGGCCTGGTCGAGCTTGGACCAGCTCGCGCGACCTCTGCACTTGGGAAAGGTGGAGCAGCCGAGCCACGGGCCGCGCTTGCCCCGTCGCAAGTTCATCGGTGCGCCGCACTTGGGACAGGGCAGATCGGTAAGCAGTGGGGCCGGGGTCGGGTACTTGATCTGACCCTTCTTATCGAGGTTGATGACGCAGTTGACTGCGGGGTAGTTGACAGAGGCAAGAAACTGCCCGAAGCGGCCGGTGCGAAGAATCATGGGTGATCCGTCTTCCGGACACGCGACGTTGAGGCGCTGCGGCAGTTGCGGCTGACCATCCCGGTCGATCGGGGCCGCATAATGGCACTTCGGATAGGCCGTGCAGGAGAGGAACCGACCGTTCTTCCCAAAACGGTAGCAGGTTTCGCTGCCGCATTCGGGGCACTTGTAGATTGCCGGCTGGGTCTCGGCCTTGGCATGCGTCATCGTTTCGTGCGCCTTGGCCAGCGACGCGGAGAACCGGTCGTAGAACTCTTGGAGCATTGTGGTCCAGTTTGTGTGATTCTCCTCGATCTTGTCGAGCTTCTCCTCCATCTGGCGCGTGTAGCCGACGTCCATCAACCGGGGAAAGGCTTCAACGAGCTTGTCGATGACGACCTCACCGAGATCGGTCGAATGGAACCGCCGGGCGATCTGCTCGACGTATTTGCGGTCCTGAATGACTCCAATGATCTGGGCATAGGTGGACGGCCGGCCTATGCCTTCAGATTCCAGCGCTTTGACCAGCGAGGCTTCGGAATACCGCGGTGGCGGCGTGGTGAATCGCTGCTGGGGATCGATCGAGAATGGGGCCAGCTGTTGGCCGCGGCCCAGCTCCGGCAACGTCGGTTCATCGCCCGAGATCGGGACGCCGGCGACCCTATAGAAACCATCGAAGACAAGAACCCGGCCGGCGGATTTGAAAACGGCGCCCGTGGCGATGTCGGACCGCTCCAGCACAACAGTCGTCGCGTCCCATTGAGCCTCCGACATCTGGCTGGCGACGAACCGATTCCAGATGAGCTGATACAGCTTCAACTGCTCCTCGCTCAAGGCCGATCGAAGGTCGCGCGGTTGGCGCGCGGCGTCGGTTGGCCGGATCGCCTCGTGCGCCTCCTCGACCCGTTTTTTCTTGCCGGAGTTGCCAAAGAAGTTGGGTGTCTGGGGGAGGTAGGCTCCACCGAACGCCTTGCTGATGTAGCCTCGCGCGTCTTGGAGCGCTTCGGTGGTCACGTGGGTAGAGTCGGTCCGCATGTAAGTAATGAGGCCGACCTGGCCTTCGCCGGGCAGATTGACCCCTTCGTAAAGGGCCTGGGCGACGATCATCGTTCGCTTCGCCCGGAATCCCAGTGCGGTTGACGCCGCGACTTGAAGGCTGGCGGTGATGAACGGGGCGGGCGGACGGGCGGTCGTCCGTTTCGTTTCGACCGACTTGACCCGATATCGCGCAGCGGGATCAACCCGGCCGGTGACGGTGCGCAGTGTTCGACGGGGCCCTTTGCCCTGGGGGTTGTCGGTGGCGGTAGCGCGAACGTCCACCAGACCGGTCGCTTCGGCGACGCGTTTGACCTCATCCGTGATGTCTCGAGGATGCTTGGCCTTATACCGAAGCTCGAACTTCTCGCCGTCCAACTCAACCAGCTCGGCCTTGATCGAATTGTGTTCGTCCAGCCAGGCGTTCTGGGCCTTGATGGTGGGGGGGTTGCCCTTTGGGTCTACATTGGCGATGTACTTGGACCACGCCTGGCCGAGCCGTGGGGCGGCCGCCGGATCCAGGCTGAGCAACGTGGTGATCTGCCAGTATTCCGCTGGAATGAACGCGCGGATCTCTCGCTCCCGGTCAACGACCATTCGCAAGGTCACCGACTGGACACGCCCGGCGCTCAGCCCTCGGGCCACCTTCTTCCACAGCAGCGGTGAGACCTGATATCCGACGATCCGATCCAGGATCCGCCGGGCCTGCTGTGCGTTGACCTTATACATGTCGATCGAGTGCGGATTCTCAAAAGCGTGCCGGATCTGGCTCCGGGTGATCGCGTTGAATATCACCCGCTTGGCCTTGGCGGGGTCGATGCCGAGCTCCTGGGCCAGGTGCCAGGCGATCGCTTCGCCCTCTCGATCCAGGTCGGTGGCGAACCAGACATCGAGTGCCTGGTCGGCGGCCTTCTTCAAGGATGCCAGCGTCTTCTTCTTTGCGGGCAGGACGGCATACGTGGGCTCGAAGTGGTTGTCCAGGTCTACGCCCGGCACAGGCTGCTTCGATCCCTTCGGCGCTCGTGGAGGCAGGTCCCGAACGTGCCCGATTGAGGCCTGGACCAGATAATCGGGCCCCAGATACTGGTTGATCGTCTTGGCCTTGGCGGGCGACTCGACGATCACCAGGTGCTTGCCGGTGGCGTCAGCAGAACCGCCTCGGTGGCGGGTGGACGTGCTCTTCTTGCGGGATGGTGACGACTTGCCCATAAGTGCGTTGGCGTATCGGCCAGAACGGCTGGAGGGATGAAACTCCCGGCCGGACCAGCCATTCGACGGTATGGATCGAAATTCCCCTTTGTCAAGAGGCCCCGGGCGAGAGACCAGCAGGCGCGAGGCCCCCAACGTCGGATGGCGTGGCCGATTCTGCCTCTGTCAAAATGGCCCTAAACGATTGAGAGATAAGCTGTTGCGGTGATAAACCATCCGCCCGGATCCGAATGGAATCCGGGTGCATACGAAACCGCCGAAGCCACGTCCGCTGCTGCTTGGCAAATCGGCGGGTGTGGATTTTGATCTGCTCCACCGCCTCATCGAGGCTGTACCGTCCCGCCAGGTGGGCGATGACCTGCTTGTAACCCAGCGCCGTGGACGCCTGGCGACCCAGCCCGCCTGAGGCCAGCAGCCAGCGGACCTCCTCCACCAGACCACCTGCGATCATCGCCTTGACCCGGGCGTTGATCCGGGCGTTGATCGCCTCGGCCGTGTAGTCCAGAATGATGATCCGCACGTCCCGGCGGGGCGATTGGTAGAGCCATTGCTGTTGCAGCTCGCTGATAGGCCGGCCCGTCAGGTCGAATACCTCGATCGCCCGGACCGTCCGCCTGCGGTCGTTGGGATGGATGCGCCGGGCCGCGACCGGATCGACGGTCTCAAGCTTCCGTCGCAAGCTGGCGCTCTCCATCACCTGCAATTGTGCACGTAGGGTGGGATCCGGCTCCGGGCCGTCAAATAACCCCTCCAGCAGCGACTGGACGTAGAGGCTCGTGCCGCCGACGACGATCGGGTGCCGCCGCCGGCCGCGAATTTCTTGGATAGCCCGCCGAGCCAGGTTGAGCCAGGTATCAACGGAGAATCCGTCACTGCTTGGATCGACGATGTCGAGCAGATGGTGGGGGACCTCCGCTCGCTGGGTGGGGGTGGGCTTGGCGGTGCCGATGTTCATCCCCCGATAAATTTGCATCGAGTCGGCACAAACACACTCGCCGCCGAGCGTCCCGGGAGCGGGCAACCGTTTCGCCAGCTCGGCTGCCAGCTCCGTCTTGCCTCCGGCGGTTGGGCCCAGAATGAGGATGATCGGCTTGGGCATATTCATACAGCCTTATGTGGTAAAGTTTAGCCGCCGCTCCCAGAGCGGCGCGCTACTCGCTATGGAGGGGTTTCATGCCCGACGACCCCACAGCTTCGACGTCCTTTGCCGGGGCACCCGAAGCCGAGCTAAAGATCTCCGGGAACGGACGCGGATGCTTCGCGACGGGGCGATTCGACCTGC
>JADFIM010000182.1 GCA_022566725.1 Planctomycetota bacterium | reverse complement strand
CTCTGCGCTCGGTCCGCAGTCCTCCGGCCTGCTTGATCTGCTCCGGCAGCAGGACCCCGAAGTCGGGCGCATTCTCGCCGACGAGGCCGAGCGGCAAGCGACAACCCTGGAGCTGATCGCCTCTGAGAACCACGTCAGCCCGGCGGTCATGCACGCCATGGGCTCGTGGATGACCAACAAGTATGCCGAGGGGTATCCCGGCAAGCGCTACTACTCCGGCTGCGTTCATCACGACCGCATCGAGCAGCTCGCCATCGATCGGGCCAGGGACCTGTTCAATTGTGCGTTCGCCAACGTTCAGCCGCACTCCGGAGCGAACGCCAACCTCGCCGTGTACTTTGCGCTGCTCGAGCCCGGCGACACCTTCCTGAGCGTGGTGCTGTCCGACGGCGGGCACCTGACCCACGGCTCCCCCGTCAGCATCTCCGGCAAATGGCTCAAGCCGATCCACTACCCGCTGGTCTACGACGAGTCGCGCGATGATTACGGCTACATTGACTATGACGCCGTCGAAAAGCTTGCCGTCGAGCACAAACCGAAGATCATCCTTTGCGGTTATTCCGCGTACCCGCGCCTCATCGACTTTGCACGATTCCGCCAGATTGCCGACCGCGTGGGGGCGCTGCTGATCTCAGATATTGCTCACATCGCCGGGCTCTGTGCAGGCGGTGCGCATCCTTCGCCGTTCCCGCACAGTCACATCGTGACCACGACCACGCACAAGACCTTGCGCGGCCCGCGCGGCGGACTCATCCTGACCAACGACGAGGAGCTGGCCAAGCAGATAAACAAAGCCGTCTTCCCCGGCACCCAGGGCGGGCCATTGATGCACATCATCGCCGCAAAGGCCGTGGCCTTTGGCGAAGCGCTGCGCCCTGAGTTCAAGCAATACGCGCATCAGGTGGTCGCCAACGCCAAGGCCCTAGCCGAGCACCTGATGAGCTGCGGATACCACCTGCTGTCCAACGGCACGGACAATCATCTGATGCTCATGGACCTGCGAAAGTTCGATGCGGAGCTCACCGGGAAGCAGGCGGCGATCTGGTTGGAAGACGCCGGGATCATCGTCAATAAGAACACCGTCGCCGGTGAGCAGCGCTCGCCGTTTGCGACCTCAGGGATTCGCATCGGTACGCCGGCCCTGACCACCCGCGGTCTGACCCAAGACGACCTGCGCCGGGTCGGGACGTACATCGACCGTGTACTCAAGGCCAAGGGCGACGAAGCGGTCATCAGTTCAGTCCGCGACGAAGTGCGCGAGCTGTGCGGACGATTCCCGTTGCCGCATTGACAAAGCCACGGTTTAGCCGCGACCCGATAGGACAGCGCGCTGTTCGCCCCAGCGTCTCGTTTCGTACAGATTCAAGCCAACTGTGCACACAACCTACGGACCAGTCAATTCGAGCGTCAAGGCCAGTGCGCCTTTCATACCATATGGAAATGGCTAACAAATAGCAGGTTTGAGAGTGCAGCCCAATCACAAATCATCGTTGCGGGAAGGCACAGGAGAGCACGAGCGTCCTTATGCCATCTCGATCGGCTGATTGCCGCGAGAAAAACACAAAGGCTATGCACGAAGATTGCACACGTGCCGACCGCAGAGTACGCGTACCACGGCCAATCCGATGACCAAAACAAATCAGCGGCGAAACCCATTTGTCCCCTGGTCACAGCGGCTACCAGAAACAGGAAGAGGAGCAATCCAGGAAGAGGGCCGTACATGAGGACGACGAGAAGATGCCATCTCCCATCTGTGGCAAGTGAGGTGCTGAGTCGCGACGTGGCGTGGCCACACTCGGAGCATCGTTCTCCTTCGGAACCGGACAAGTCGTACCCGCAACGATAGCAGAGTAAATGGGTCAAAGAGGCACGAGAACGGCGTCGAGCTACCAAAAGATAAAGCACAAACGAGATCAACAGGAGAGACAAGGGAAGGATCGCTAGTGCTGCGACCGAATAGGGGAAGAGGTCTACGCTGCTCATTTGAATCGTTGTCGGCTGAATACTGTTGACTTGGTATCCCTTGAGCTATCGGCCATGATTCCCGATCGAATCCGAGTGTCAAGTGGAGGTGTGAAAGAGGTTAGGACTGCCGCCCGCGGCGCTTCGGTGAATCTTCCGATGGGGCCGCAGACCGGAGCGAAACTCGCGACGCCAAATCATTCTAGGTGTCCACCGCCTGTCGCAGGGCTTCGTAGACCGCGGCGCAGACGACGGTGGCGAGGTTCAGACTTCGGGCACTGGGAGCCATCGGCAACGTGATGCGATGTTGCGACCCGAACGTCTGCTCGGTCCACGTGTGGATATGGTCCGGCACACCGGCGGTCTCCTGACCAAACAACAGATAATCACCGGTGCGGAATTCGGCTTCCCAGTGCGGCCGAGTTGATTTCGTCGTGTAGAGCCAGAGGCGCTTCGGCCTCTCGCTTTCCAAGAACGTCTCCCAGCTTTCATGCTCGCAGCAATCGACCAGGTGCCAGTAGTCGAGCCCCGCGCGCCGGCGGGCCTTCTCAGACATGTCGAAACCCAGGGGGTGCACGATGTGCAGCCGGCAGCCGGTCGCGGCGGCGGTCCGGCCGATGTTGCCCGTATTGTTCGGGATCTGGGGATTGAGCAGCACGATGTGGAAGCGCGGCTGGGGCATCCGGGGGCGACCTCAATTCCAGTGTAACCGCGTGGTATGGGTCGGCTCGGCGACCGCGAGGCCGCCGTGCACCACCGGGGGCCCTGCGGTATGATTCGCCTGAAGTGCCCAGCGTGCGGCCGCCGCCGGCCCGGCTGCGTCTGAGGAGTTCCGCCCATGCCCGAATACAGCACCGAGGCGATTCGCAATCTCGCCCTGGTCGGCGCCGCGGGTAGCGGAAAGACCACGCTCGTTGAGGCGATGCTGCACAATGCCGGCGTGATCGGCCGGGTGGGGCGGGTCGAAGACGGCAACACCGTCTGTGATTTCGAGGATCTGGAGAAGGAGCTCGGCCACAGCTTGGACAGCGCATTGGTGCATTTCGATGTCCACGACGCCCACATCAACCTCATTGATACGCCCGGAGTGTCCGATTTCCTCGGCCGATCGCTAAGCGTGTTGCCGGCGGTGGATACGGTTGTCGTGGTGATCGACGCCGACGCGGGCATCGAGACCGTGACGCGGAGAATGATGAAGGCGGCTCAAGAGCATCACCTGCCTCGCATGATCGTCATCAACAAGATCGACCACCCGTCAGGTTTGTCCGAGCTGCTTGGTGCGCTGCAGGAATCGTTCGGCAGCGCCTGCCGACCTCTTAACCTGCCAGCCGACGGCGGCAAGGCTGTCATTGACTGCTTTACAGGCGATGGCGGCGACAGTGACCTGGGCGACGTGGCGGACTTCCACACGGCAATCGTCGATCAGGTCGTCGAGACCGACGAGAAGCTCATGGAGCAGTATCTCGAGCAGGGCGAAGTGGCTGCCGAAGAGCTCCGTGGCGCCTTCAATGCGGCGCTGCGCCAGGGACATTTGATTCCCGTCTGCTTCACCTCGGCCCGTGAGGGCGTCGGCGTGAGCGAGTTGATGAAGATCATCGCCGAGCTCTGTCCCAATCCGACCCAGGGCATCCCACGGACGCTCGATTACAGCCGCAACAGCGAAGAGCAATCGACAGAACCGCAGGCTGATGCCGGTAAGCCCCCGATTGCCCACGTCTTTCGCGTATCGTCCGACCCCTATGTCGGCAGGCTCTGCGTCTTTCGGGTCCACCAGGGGACGATCGGGCCGGACAGTCAACCTCAGGTGGACGGTCAGCGCAGAGTGCTGCGCATCGCCCACGTGTTCAAGCTCCAAGGGAAGAACCATGCTGAGACTGACAAGATCATTGCCGGCGACATCGGTGCGGTAGCCAAGATCGACGAGATCAATTTCAATAGCATCCTCCATTCAGGCGACCTTGGTGACGATCTACGGTTGCGCTGCCCGGAGCTTCCCAAGCCGATGTATGGTCTTGCGGTCGAAGGGACGACTAAGGGCACCGAAACCAAGCTGGCCGAAGCGCTGAGCAGGCTCGTCGCCGAGGACCCGACCCTCGTTATCGAGCGCGTTCAGACGACCGGCGAAACCGTTATGCGCGGACTGGGCGAGCAGCATCTGCGAGTGAAGCTGCGGCTGCTGAAGGATCGCTACGGCGTCGAGGTCGAGACCCGCCCGCCCAAGATTGCCTACAAGGAGACGATCACCGCCCTCGCCGAGGGGCATCACCGCCACAAGAAACAAACCGGTGGGGCCGGCCAGTTCGGCGAGGTCTTCCTGCGCGTTGAGCCGTTTGGCCGCGATGAAGAGGCCGTTGACGACGGCTTGTTGTTCATCGACAAGACGTTCGGCGGGTCCATCCCCAAGCAGTTCATGCCCGCGATCGAGAAAGGTATCCGCCGGGTCATGAGTGAAGGCGCCGTGGCCGGCTGCCGCATGCACAACATCAAGGTGACCGTCCACGACGGCAAGCATCACCCCGTCGATTCCAAGGAGATCGCGTTCTTCACCGCTGGTCGCAAAGCCTTCATCGACGGCGTGCTCAAGGCCAAACCCGTGCTGCTGGAACCGTACGTTTCAATGGAGATCACCGTGCCTTTGGAAATGATCGGCGACATCTCCTCGGACATCTCCGGCCGCCGCGGCCGCATCCAAGGCACAGACATGCTCCCGGGCAACCTGGCCGTCATCACAGCCGAAGCGCCGCTGGCCGAAGTGATGAGCTATTCCAGCCAACTCAAGTCGATCACCGGCGGGGCCGGTTCGTACACGATGGAATACTCACACGACGAGCGGACCCCGCCGAACATCCAGGCCGAGGTCATCAAAGCCTACAAGCCTAAAGCGGAGGAAGAATAACCCCCCCATAGCCCCCGGCTCCGCCGGGGGATTGACCCGCCGGCCGCGTCGTTTGCCTCATCCATAAAGCCGCGACCGGTGGTCGCGGTCTTCCCTCACGCACGGCGTTGACGCGACCGTCACGCACCGAGTCGCGCCCTGGCGAAGAAACCGGACCTGGTCCGGTTTTCGGTTCCCGGCTCCGCCGGGGGATTCTTTGATGTTGAGCCGCGGCTGCCAGGCCGCGTTTCTCCCGTGCGGACTTCCTGCATTTTTCGCAAGATGTTGCCTCTGGCGCAACATAAGCATTTGGATGAACGCTGATCGCTGAGGTTGCGGGCCACGAACGCGAGATATGCATCAGAAATGAGGAGATCGGCGGTATGGTCCGAAGGCTCTGGATCCCACTTGCCGGGCCCCTGGCCGACCACGGATGGTCCCGGTAGCGGCACAAGATCCGGTCTCTCGCGTAGTAACGATGGTAATACACGTAGGAGGCAGCGCAGATGAATCTACGACACACAGCCAATGTTGACCGCTTGTTCTTTGCCTTCCTATTGGCCTGCCTGACTCTGTTCGCCGTAGGCACCGCGCCCGTTCACGCAGGTCCTCCACAACAGACTGAGATCGCCAAGCTGCTCCCTTCCCCGGGCATTGAACTTGAGAGTTTCGGCACCGCGGTATCGATCGATGGTGACACGCTTGTAGTCGGTGCGCCGAACTACGTTCCGGAGCCCACAGGGCCTGGGTCGGTCTATGTCTATAACCGAGATGCCCAAGGTAACTGGACTGAGTACGCAAATCTTGTGGTGTGTGATGCTGCGTGTGGTGATGGATTTGGTGAGGCCGTCAGTATCGACGGAGACACGATCATCGTCGGCGCGCCAGCCGCTGCCAATAGTGAGATCTCAGGCGCTGCCTATATCTTTACACGTAACCAGCAAGGTGACTGGACACAACAGGCCAAACTCAAGGTTTCTGATCCTGATATCACTAATTTAGGAGGGTCTGTTGCGCTCCAAGGGAATACGGCTGTTGTCGGCTTGACCTCCACCAGCGTTCCGGATGTCTTCATATTCGTTCGCGATCAACACGGCAATTGGTCGCATGAATCCACACTAT
>JADFIM010000181.1 GCA_022566725.1 Planctomycetota bacterium | reverse complement strand
ACTGATCTTCGGATGGATGGTCTCGGTGACCTATGGCCAGGTGGTTATCGACCTGCCTGCGCCGAAGAAGACCGCAACGGTGGTCATGACCGCCCCAGGGGCGCAGCCGGCGCCAGACGCTGCGGCCGAGGTCGGTGAGCTGGCCCTGGCCCGTTACGCCCGGGCGCGGTCCCGGCCTCGGGATGGATACCCCCGCCAAGGCGATCTCTGGTGGTCGTACGACTTCTATGGCAACGTCGGTTATTCCGGGTATTGGGGCTCCGGCCGGCTGTTCGGATGGCGCGGGCCCGTGATCTTCGGCCGCCATCACCATCATCATCACGACGTCAAGTTCAAGAACAGCTTGCAGAAGAACCACCACAAGGACAAGAGCGGGTAAGCCACGCGCGTTTGCACGACACCGATCCCACGAATGCGCAAAGCCGCCAACCCCTGCCTCCTGCCCCTTACATCGCCATGCCGGTGATCGTGGCTTCGAAGACGATATTGCCGTTAACAATGGCCTGGGCGTTGCTGACGAACCGTCGTGGGCGAAATGAGATTTCGTGGCCCAGCAGGTAGAGGGTGTCGCCGGGCACAACCTGCCCACGAAAGGCGACCTTATCGCAACGGGTGAAGCCCAGAAACCGCGATCGGTCGGCGTTGGGCCTGACTTGGTGCAGCAGGCTGCATAGCTGGGCCACCGCCTCGATCATGAGCACCCCGGGCAGCAGTGGCCGGCCGGGAATGTGCCCCGGTACCCAGAATTCGTCATCTCGGACGTATTTCACTCCCAGGCCGTCGGTCGCGTCCTCGTTCATCCAGATCATGTGGTCGAGCTGACGCATATGACCACGATGGGGATTGAACTGGTCAATGCGCTGCGGCGACATGGCGACCTGGCTCAGATCGATTTGGGAAATGTCAAACAGCGGCTGTGCGGCCACCTTGGGTTACTCCGGCGGGGCAGACCCGTAGGGAACCCCATCCTCTGCGCGGCCATGACAGCATATCGCTGGATCGCGGAGGGGTCACGGGGGCGTGTCGGCCCGGTTCACAAGGATTGCAACAACCGGAGGCCGTATGAGGGATGGCACGTACCTGAGGCGTGTCGGCTAGCCGCCGCCCTCACCGCGGGCTTCCAGTATCGCCACCCGCACCTCCTGGGCTGTCTGTTTGACCTCTTGCATCGCCTTGCGGACCCGCGTTCCGGCGGCCTTGTTGCCGCCCTCCGCTTTGTTGACCTCCTCGGCGGCGTCCTGGACGAGCTTGACGAGCCGGTCGTATGCTTCCATGTTCGGCCTCACTGCTGCTGGTGACAATTTGATCTCGATCTTCAATCGGGTCGGAGGGCCCTTGGAAGGTCCCCACCCGCCGTTGCTGGCCATAATATCGGTTTGCCGTCCCCACCACCAACAGCCCGACTCAGCGAGATTCCGCTGTTGTTCGTATTCTGATTGGGTATTTACGCGGATCGCCACTCCCGTAATGGCCTCGACGTGTGGTTGGGCGTGGCGTGCGATGGGCCGCTCCCCCGGTCTGATCCCCGTCGAGGGGCAAGCCGTTGCTGCACGACCCTCGGTGTTATACCCATCCCGGATTGATCCTGCGCGTCTGAAACCGAGGCATCAATCCGTCCCAGGCGGAAAGGCGTCAAGGCATCGAGTGCCAGAGACCGCCACGACTTCTCTTGCCGACCCTTGCCTTGATGCCTCGATGCCTTGGTGCCTTCCCACTGACCGCGCAGGTTGTAAGCAGAATCCGTATTAGACCCCGACCTCGGCCTTCTCTCGTAGTTTCTCTGCGTACCGGAGGCGGATCGGCTCCACCACCTGTTCGATGAGCCGATCCACCTGCGCCGGCGCCAGACCGACCATGGCTGACAGCTCGAGCGCAGCATCGAGATCGACCTTTGCAAACATGGGTTCGCCCCGGAGGCGCTCCAACAGGTCGTTGGGGCCGCGTTGGGTCCTGATGTGCTCGGCGGCGGCCCGGCTGTGTCTGCGCAGGATCTTGTGCGCCTCCTGGCGGTCAGCCCCTTGTGTGACGGCCCCGATGAGGATGTTCTCGCCCGCCAGGAACGGCAACTCGGCCATCAAGTTCGCACGGATCGTTTCTTTGCAGACGACCAGGCCACTGGTCACCTGGCGCATCACGTCCAGCGCTGCATCGAGGGCGAGGAACGACTCCGGCAAACTCAGGCGACGATTGGCCGAATCATCCAGCGTCCGCTCAAGCCACTGGGTGGCGGCGGTGTTGAGCGCGTTAGGAGCCATGGCCATGACGAACCGCGCCAGGCCGGTGGCCCGCTCACAAAGCATCGGATTTCGCTTGTGAGGCATCGCCGACGAGCCAATCTGCTCATCCTCGAACGGCTCCAGGATTTCCGCGCGGCTAGCCAGCAGGCGGATGTCGTTGCAGTATTTGTGAACGGCCGCCGCGGTGACCGCGAGCGTGTTGAGGACCTGTGCATCGACGAGGCGCGGGTACGTCTGTCCGGTGACCACATACCGCCGCTCCGACGGCCAGCCCATCTTCTGCGTGATGAGTTTGTCCAACTGCTCGACCTTCTCGGGCTCGCCGTCGAACAGCCGCAGGAACGAGGCCTGTGTGCCGGTGGCGCCCTTCGCACCGCGGAAGCGAAGTGTCTCCAGACGGTACTCGACCTCTTCCAAGGCGATGGCAAAGTCATACGCCCAGAGTGCGGCACGCTTGCCGACCGTGGTGGGCTGAGCCGGCTGCAGATGAGTAAGACCAAGTGTCGGCAGCTCCCGGTACTTCGTCGCAAAGGCTCCCAGCGCGTCAACCACTCTCGCCATCCTTATCGCGATCAGCTGCAGGCTGTCGCGGATCAGGATCAACTCGGTGTTGCAGTTGACGAATTGGCTGGTCGCCCCGAGGTGGATGATCGGGCGGGCCGCCGGGGCGACGTCGCCCAGGGCGTGAATGTGGGCCATCACGTCGTGGTGCAGGTCCGCTTCGTACTTGGCCGCCGATTCGTAATCGATGTCATCGAGGTGCGTGCGAAGCTCGTCGATTTGCTGTGGAGTAATATTCAGCCCGAGTTCGCGTTGGGCTTCTGCCAAGGCCAGCCATAACCTTCGCCAGGTCGAGAATTTCCGCTGGGGCGACCAGATCTTCCGCATGGCGGCGGATCCGTAGCGAGTCTCCAGGGGTGAGCAATAGCTTTCCTTCGGGTTCATCTGGGCTCGGCGGGGACCGTGCAAACTTCTGCGGAGGTCGTGTCTCTCAGTCGGCGGGGAACTTCCCTTAATCTGCATCGTACATCTTCGAGGTTACTATCGTGGACGCAGCAAGGGCCAAGCCGATCCCACCGCAGGATCGTACGCACAGTGCCGCTGCGGGCGCATCGCCTCACGCCGCAGGTCGGATCACCCCCCTTCGTGAGCTAGAGCTACTCGAAGCCCACCGTCAGGGCGATTCCGGGGCCATCGGCGAACTGCTGCGGGCTTATCAGGGCCGCATCTACAGCATCTGCTACCGGATGGTGCGTGATGAGCATGACGCACGAGATCTCACCCAGGATACGATGCTGAGGATGCTGCAAGGCCTCGACAGCTTCGACCATCGGTCGAAGCTGAGCACCTGGGTGATCCGCGTGACGATGAATTGCTGCCTCAGCCACCTGCGGAAGCAGCGCCTCCGCCGGCACAGCAGCATCGATGCGGTGCATGGTGCCAATGGGCCAGCTCATCCTCCCAGCAGCATCGCGACCGGGGAACTCTCAGCCCCGCGGCGCGTCGAACAGGCGGAGATGGGGTCTATGCTGCTGCGGGCCCTGGATAGTCTGGATTCACAGATGCGGGCGGTACTGGTGCTTCGTGATATGCAGGACTTGGAGTACGAGCACATCGGCGAGGTCTTGGGGATCCCGCTGGGCACGGTGAAGTCGCGGCTGTTTCGAGCCCGTTGTGCCCTTCGCGCCGCAGCCGAACTGGAAATGGATCGGCCTATCACCAAGGATGATCAGTAGCCGCAACCGCCGGACTCCCTCAACCGTGTTGATGATTCGGATTCCATCGGAACCGCTCGGAACTTTGTGATGTTTGAGAAGCTCGACGAAGCCCAACTGCTCGCCCTGGTTGAGGGCGAGCTTGATTCACAAGAGGCCGAGTCGCTTCGCCAACGGCTGGCCGGCGATCCGGAGGCTTTGGCCGTCATCGAGCGGATGATCGACGACCGGGCGCTGTTGCGGTGCTCGGAGGTACCCGATCTTCCCCGAGACATACTGGCTGAACTTGAGCCACTCATGGCTCGGCCGATGCTGGTGGGTCCGTCGCCGGCTGATCTGCGTCGTCGTTACCGCCGCCCCCAGCGCCGCTGGCGTCGATACGGCGCCATGGCCGCGGCGGTCGTGGCGGTTGGAATGTTGGCCGGGGTGTGGGCGATGATCAACGGGGTATTCTCGACCGGCGTCAAGCCCGGGGTACGCCCACCCGTGCATGCCGAGAGCTCATCCAACGCCCAGTTGCCCCCAGACCTGCGACCTCGTCCCGAAACGGACAAGCTTGTGCTCGCCGGCGACGATGATCGGGGGACTCGGCCGCCCCCCAGCGCCGCGATCGCTCTTCCCAAGCCGCCCAGCAGCACGATCGGCGATGCTCCCAGCACCCGCATTCCGGTTGGCGGAGAGGGGCCGGTGGAGCCGCCCAAGACCGGCGATAATGCGCGTCAAGGGGCCGATGAAATCCTGCTTGCAGCGGACTTCGCCTTGGTGCTCGAAGCCGGCGACCTGACCAGCGCTCAGGAAACCCTTCAGCAGTTGGTCACCGAGCTTGGGCCACGCGCCGCGCTGGTGCGCAACTTCAGCTATGAGGAAGCCCGCCGTCTGGAGCAGGAATGGTTGTTGTCGCGAGTCCGCCGGCCCGACACCGACCCCGCCGAAATCACCGCGAGTGTTGACGGCCGAAATGATGCGATCGCCCGGCGGCGCAACCTTCGGGAGTTGGCCGATCGGGCGCGAAGGCAGCTCGTTGTCCGGCAGAGTCATCGGCGGGATACTGATGCGCCGCTCAGCGAGCAGCTGTATGGACCCAAAGAGCTGGCCCCGTCGTTGGAGCAGCAACTGGAGTTTTCCGATCGGGGCGCGGCATTCACGATCAGCGTTCCCGCGAGTCAGCTCAGCCGGGTGTTGGCCCGGCTTCAAGTAGATCAACGGCACTCAACAGTCCTGCAGATGCTGCGAAATGTTGATCGTAAGAGGTCCGGCGAGCCGGGTGAATCGCCCTTGCGTTGGCTCAGCGACTACCCGCACGTCCTTGCCGCTGCCCGACGCCTGCAGGATCGCCGTGACGGCGTGATCCTCCTTCCGGTTGTTATCCAGCAGCCTAGGGCAAGATAAGCGCGCCACGGTTCGCATCGGGCCTCGCCCGCATCCATGTGTGGCCGGACATCGCGTCACCGTTTGGCAGCCACTTCCGAGATCAGTTTCGCAAACTGTACATCTGATCTGTCAGCCGCGGCCTGGTCCGGCGTGTCGGGAATGGTGTCCAGGTCCGTCTGCGTCGCCAACAGTCCGTTGTCCTTCCACCACAGGATCACCCCATCAATCCTCATCCCCTCGTGCTCGATGGACAAGGCCGTCGCGATGATTCGCCGCTGGACGTGTGGCGGGGGAATCATTCGGATCGGTGTACCAACCTCGTCGCGCAGGATGCCTCGGCCTACCTTGACGTTGTGACGTTTTGAGAGCACGGGGAGCACCTTGAGACCGTACTTCTTCTTGAGCGCTAAACATGCTTTGAGTCGAGACTGGTGGATTTCGACTTGGTGATCGAGATTGCGGTAATCTTGGCGCAGGTTGGAGTATATCGGCACGCTGATGCCGTCGGCAAGCCGCACAATCTGCTCGATAAGCTCACCGCTTCGGCCGTCCAGCGGCCCGCGCACCAGGCCGAACCAACAGATCTTCGCTTTGGGCCGCAGCCTGCGAGTGGCGGCGATCAGATTCTTGTAGTCCGCAACCCGACGCCGAACAGTCTCGTCGTCGAAATCGTCCGGGCGAAACAGGGGGTCCCACTTCTCCAGG
>JADFIM010000180.1 GCA_022566725.1 Planctomycetota bacterium | reverse complement strand
CGGCATGGCTTGGGCGCTGATGGTGATGGGGTGTCTCGTTGTCGCGGCGCCGGCGCGGGGCCAGGCCACGCTCTTCACCTTCGACGGCGACTCGGCCTTCGACCAATTCGGCTTTTCCGTGAGCGGGGCGGGCGACGTCAACGCCGACGGCTTCGCCGACCTGATCGTCGGGGCTTACCGTGACGACAACAACGGCTCTACCTCCGGCAGCGCCCGGGTGTTTTCCGGTCTTGACGGCTCGGTCCTTTACACCTTCAACGGCGACTCGGCCGGTGACCAATTCGGCTTTTCCGTGAGCGGAGCGGGCGACGTCAACGCCGACGGCTTCGCCGACCTGATCGTCGGGGCTACCGTTGACGACAACAACGGCCCTTTCTCCGGCAGCGCCCGGGTGTTTTCCGGTCTTGACGGTTCGATCCTCTTCACCGTCAACGGCGACGGCTTCGCCGACCTCATCGTCGGAGCTGTCGGTGACAACAACGCCGCCGGCAGCGCCCGGGTGATCTCACCCGTGGTTGACCCCTCCATCCTGGTGATCAATCTCATCGCGGCCGTGGTGGATCTGAACCTCCAGCAGGGCATCCACAACCGCCTGGTTAGGATACTCGACGCGGCGCTCCGGGTGCTTCAGGACGCGAACGACAACAACGACCAGGCCGCGATCAACGTGCTCCAGGCGTTCATCAACGCTGTCCAGGCCCAGAGCGGGAACCACATACCCGAAGCGGACGCCGACGCGCTCATCGCCGCCGCCCAGGCGATCATCGCCCTGCTGTCATCGTCGTGAGTTTCGCCGCGGGTGGCAGACTCGCGTCGCGCCGCTCTACGAGCGGCGGCTAAACGCGGCCGATCACTCGCGCCGATCGGCTGAGCGTCTGCTCGACGGTGCTCTTGAACTGCTCGTATCCGGGCCGCCCCATGAGGCCGAACGTGGCGAGCTTTCCGGTCTCCACCGCCGGCTGGTCGTAGGCGTTGACGTTCAGCATGAGCCCGGCATAGGCGGTCGTGATCAGCCAGAGCTGAATGAATTGCCCGATGTGGTAGGCATCGAGCCGGGGAAAGGTGATGGTGAAGTTCGGCCGTTGCGATTCGACCAGCGCGTATTCCGTCGCTCGTTTCTCCGCGGCCAGCAGCGTACTAAGCGTCGAGCCCTGCAAATACCGAAGGTTGTCCACGTCCAGATCAGCGGGAATCTCGACGTCGCGGTCGAAGGACTCGACTTCAACAAAGCCGATCACCTTGTCATTGGGCCCTTCGCGGTAGAGTTGAATCTGGCTGTGCTGGTCGGTTGCGCCGAGCGCTTTGATCGGGGTGAAGCCGGCGAAGACTACGTTACCGGCCAGATCAACGCGCTTGGCCAGTGATTCGGCCCACAGTTGGCGGAACCAGTCGGCCAGGGGGTACAGGGCGTTGCAATACGGCATCAGCACGTGGTTGGTCTTGCCGCGACGCCCAAGCGTAGTCAACAGCCAGGCGAGGATCGCGGCGGGATTACCCGTCGGGCTCTCCCCGGAGCACTGCTTGTCCATCTCGGCAGCGCCATCCAACATCGCCTCGATATCAATACCGCACATGGCCGCGCTGAACAGGCCCACGGGCGAAAGCACACTGAACCGCCCGCCGACGCCATCAGGCACGGGCAGCGTCGCGTAGCCCTCGGTGTCGCAGATCGAGCGCATGGTCCCGGCCTTTGGATCGGTGATCGCGACGATGTGCTCGGCGTAGCCTTTGCCGAGGGCCTGTTTCAGAATCGACCGGGCGATGATGAACTGGGCCGCAGTCTCCGCCGTCTCACCCGATTTGCTGATCACATTGACCGTGGTTCGTTTGAGGCCGGGGTCCGACCGGCGTATCTCATCAAGAACCTGGCCAACGCATAACGGATCGACGTTGTCGAGTACGAACAGTCGCGGTCCGCCGCGCTGCTGCTGGGGCATGAGGTTGTACGTGATCGGATTGAGGGCCGCCTGAAGCGCGATGTTGCCCAGAGCGCTGCCGCCGATGCCGAGTACGAGCAGATGGTCGGTCTTCGGCCCGCGCTGCTGGACGAGGCTGTTGACAGCGGTGAGATGTTGGCTTCGGAGAGGTTCAAGAGGAAGGCTGCGCCAACGCTCCCAGCCGGTGCCCTTGGTTTGGGTGAGCCGCCTGGTCAGCTCGGCGAGCTTCGGCCCGGCCGCCTCGAGCGCTGCGGCGTCAAGGCCGTGCTCGCCGACGCGATCGCTCAGACAGCCGGCGTAGTCCAGTCGAAGTCCGGTCATGCGTACAGGATAGCGTGCCAATGCGTGCCAGCGAAGCCGCGTCTGATGAGTCCGCCAGAGGCGGACGAGGAAGACGCGGGTGAGAGTCGATCGAAGGTGATACCACCTATGACCCCTCCCTTCGGTCGTCAGGTGCGGCTTCGGTTCATATCGCGGCGAGGGCGCGGTCCAGGTCGGCGATCAGATCGTCGGTATCCTCGATCCCCACCGAGACGCGAATCAAGGCGTCGGAAATGCCAAGTTTTTCGCGAATCTCCGGCGGAACCGAGGCGTGGGTCATGATGGCTGGATGCTCGACGAGCGATTCCACGCCGCCAAGTGATTCGGCCAGGGTGAAGACGCGCACATGCTGAAGGAATCGGCGAGCCTCATCGAGTCCGCCTTTGAGCAACAGGGCGATCATGCCGCCGCCGGCCGGCTGACCGTCCAGTCGCATCTGGCGTCTCGCGAGCTCGTGCTGAGGATGGGTCTCAAGGCCCGGGTAGCCGACGTGCTGCACCTTCTCATGCGCTTCGAGCCATTGGGCGATGCGTTGCGCGGATTCACAATGCTGCCGCATGCGCACGGCTAGTGTCTTGATGCCCCGTAGCGTCAAGTACGAATCGAACGGGCCCAGGATCGAGCCCACCGCGTTCTGAAGAAAGCGGAGTCGCTCGGCGAGGTCGCCACGTTTGGTGACCAGCACGCCGGCGATCAGGTCGCTATGGCCGCCCAGATATTTCGTCGCCGAATGCATGACCAGATCGAAACCGTACTCAAGCGGCCTCTGAAGCATCGGCGTGGCGAACGTGTTGTCACAAACGGTGAGGATATTACGTTGCTTGCCGAGATCCCCGATCGCTTCGAGGTCCGCGAGCTTCAGTAGTGGGTTCGTCGGCGTTTCGACCCAGATCAAGCGCGTGCGGTCGGTAATGGCATCGACGACATTCTGCACGTCGGTCATGTCCACGTAGGTGACGCGGATGCCCTGGGAACGTTCGCGTACGTTGGTCATCAGGCGATAGGTGCCGCCGTAGAGATCGTCCATGGCGACGATGTGGTCGCCGGTGTCGAGGAGTTCGAGAACGACGGCGGTGGCCGCCAGGCCGGAGGCGAAGGCAAAGCCGCCGTTGGTGATGTCCTGCTCCTGGGTGAGCGTGGAGTGTTCCAGGGCGGCCACACAGCGCTCCAGGGCGTAGCGGGTGGGATTGTGGCCGCGTGCATAGGCATAGCCGGCGTGCTCGCCCGGTGAGGTTTGAGCGTACGTCGAAGCGAGACTGATCGGCGACATGACCGCCCCGGTCGCAGGGTCAGGCTCCTGCCCGCCGTGGATCACCAGAGACGCAAGATGAAGGTCCTGATCGGGGCGCTGGGCGGTCATGCGTGGATGATACAGGGCCGGCGGGCCGATCGCCTGACCCACGCACCCGGCCGGATACACCGGCCGGATACAATGGCGCGTTGCAATGTCGGCCGACCTCGACCTGTCGGAATGTTGAGATGAAATACGCCGAGACTGTCCTCGATCTGATCGGCCATACGCCGCTAGTCAAGCTGCAGCGGATGGTGGATTCCGCCACGATGGCGAGCATCTACATGAAGATGGAACAGCTCAATCCCGCCGGGTCGCTCAAGGATCGCATGGCCGTTCACATGGTTCGCCGGGCCGAGGAGCAGGGCCTGCTAAAACCCGGGACGACGCTGGTTGAGAGCACCTCGGGCAACACCGGCCTGGGGCTGGCCATGACGGCCGCGGTGAAGGGCTATCGCTGCATCTTCACCATGCCCGACAAGATGAGCAAAGAGAAGATCGACATGCTCAAGGCCTATGGGGCGGAGGTTGTGATCACCCGCACCGATCTGGATCACGATCATCCCGAAAGCTACGTGCAGGTCGCCAAGCGCATTGCCCGCGAAACGCCCGGCGCCGTATACACCGACCAGTATTACAACCAGGCCAACCCCGAAGCGCATTACCTGACGACTGGCCCGGAGATCTGGGAAGATACTGATGGCAAGATCGATTGTCTTGTCGGATCAATCGGAACCGGCGGCTCGATTTCCGGAGCGGGAAAATACCTCAAGGAAAAGGCCGCCGAGGCTGGTCGAGAGATTCGGATCGTCTGCCCCGATCCCTACGGCAGCATTTACAAAGACATGTTCGAGCGCGGCGAACACGACGAGCCGAGCATCTATCGCGTCGAAGGCATCGGCCATGACTTCATGGTCGGCACGCTTGATTTCTCCGTCATCGACGAGATCCGCAATGTCTCGGATAAAGATTCATTCCGGACGGCCCGCCGCCTGGCCCGAGAGGAAGGCATATTCTGTGGCGGGTCCACCGGGACCGTCCTTTTCGGCGCGATGCAGGTCGCCGAGGAACTCGGACCGGGCCGAATCATCGTCTGCATCCTCTGCGATTCCGGTGACCGCTATCTGAGCAAGTGTTTCGACGACGACTGGATGAAGGATATGGGCTACCTCGACGATGCGCACCGCCTGGGCACGGTCCGCGAACTCCTTCGGTTCAAAGACGGCCACGTCGTGTACGCATCGTCGGATGAAACGCTGGCCCAGATCGCGCATCGGATGAACGAACTGGGCATCTCGCAGATGCCCATCGTCAGGACCAGGGATGAGCGGTACTTGATGATTCACGAGGCGGATTTGCTACAAACCCTGGTGACCGGCGAATGTACGCCGGATGATTCGGTCCTGCGTGCGGCCAAGCCGCTTCAAGGGCAGGTGTCCATGGATGATCCACTTTCAAAGGTCCAAAGGATCTTCGATAGCGACAACGTCGCAGTGGTGGTCGAGAAGGGGGCCATCACCGCGATCATCAGCAAGATTGATATCGTCGAGTTTCTCGCGGCGCGAAGGTGGCATTGATGGGGCAATGCCGCGCGCCGGCCCCGGTCCCTTGATCGGGCATCAACGTTGCGCCCGGCGGGGGAGCCGAAAAAGGGCTGCGCCATGTGGCGCAGCCCTGGGGGGTTCATCGTATCTCTCACCAAGCCGGCCGGCGGGACGGCTGTGGGGCGATCAGGTCATTGCTTGCCGAGGATGTCGCGGCCGTGAATGCCCTCGGTGGTGAGGATGTGGTAGCTGGTGTTGGCCCAGTCGTAGCCCGAGCCGATCAGATAGCCGCCGTCTCCGGTCCCGTCCACGTCGCCGCCGAACGGGGTATCCGTGCTCCAGAGGCCCCAGTCGGGGTTGCCGACTTGATTGCGGTGCCGGCGGTCGTCGAGCATGGCTTGGTGGGTGCCTATGAGGTCCACGTGGGCATCGTAGAACAGGGTCACCGGCTTGGAGTTCAAGGCGTGGTTGAAGTAGTACGGCTCGCAATCGAGGACGCCCCCGAATCCGCCGAAGGCGGGGTTGCATTCAACCTCGACGTTCTGCAGCCACTGATGCTCCAGCATGTGGGTCTTCAAGCTCGGGTACGTGGCCTGGGACATTGTGGGCACCCGGAACCCGCTGGGCAGGGAAAATGGAGCCTGAAATCCGCCGTCCTCGTCGTTTCGGAAGACTTGGGGGTTGTACAACGCGGCCGGCGACCAGCAATAGGTAGGCCAAACGGGCGGGTTGCAGTCCAGTATGGCAGTGAACTCGCCCGGATCGTCCATGCACGGTTCAGCCGCAGCGAGGCTCAGCCGGTCCTTCGGGGCGTAGAAGATGGGGTCGTATGCCCGACCGCCCAGATAGCTGTGGATCGGCTTTTGGAAGGGGAAGCGGAACCAGCCGAAGTAGATGGCCCCACCGTTAAAGTTAATAGGCTCCTGCTACCAAGGGAATCC
>JADFIM010000179.1 GCA_022566725.1 Planctomycetota bacterium | reverse complement strand
GACAGTGGATGCGATTGCACCATTTCCCCGCGGCCGAGTCGCGGGCTATGGCATGAAGCGCGCGTTTTTGAGGCGACGGCTCCACGCGGCGCCGGTGGGTCGACCGCCAAAGCCTGCCGTCGTCCGAGCCAAGCGCAAACGCACGAAGGCGAGCACACCTTGAATAGACTACTTAGCCAGGACGTAAATAGGTGACTGTCCCGAATATCTCGCAATGCTGCCGTTTCGTGAGGCGCTGGCGCGCTCACGTCCAATTGGCGAGCAGGATCAGCAGATCCAGGATTCCCACCAGACCGTCGTTGTTCAGGTCGGCGGGTGAGCCCGTCTGCCCCCACTGCGCCAGCAGGAAGAGCAGATCCAAGATCCCCACCTGGCAGTCTGCATCCAGATCACCCAGCGGGGATTCGACGGGCGCCAACAGGACCGAGACAAGGCCGTCTGTGCTGCTCGCATTGGTGAGGATCAACCCGCTGCCATTATTTGCTGGCGCACTCGTGATGACCAAGCTAAGATCAGCAGGGATTAAGTCGTTGAGGTTCGTCATCAGACCACTTTGCCAGATGAACCCGTGGCGGATGTTCGGGTTGCCGTCCACATTCGAAGAGTTTCCGACCACCTGTTGCCGCGTGCTTCTAATGTCACCGGCACCACTCCGCGTGTGGTCAGGCAGCGTGCCGAGCATGGTGAACTCGCCGTTTTCCCATAGGAAAGCGCGGTTCGCACCGAACGGCGCGCCATCGAAGGGAATCCGCCCGGAGCCAACCACCGCCCCGTCGTCGCCCAGCGCGGACACAGTGCTTGTCAGACCGTCCGGCACTGGCCCGAAAAGTGTTACGTTTCCATCAAACCAGAGGAATGCTTCGCTCGTGGTCGTGCCGGTGCCAGTCCAACCCCCTACGGCGCCGTTGCTGGAGATCGCGGTCGCGGCGCTATATGGCCCTTGCAGGACGCCCAGGTCGGTGAAGCCTTCCTCCCGTGACCAGATGTAGGCATTCTGTGGGTTCAGGTTCTCTGTGATGCTGCGCTGGCCGACGACGATTCCCTTGTTGTTGATCGCGGCGGCGCTGGACCACGTGCCCAGAACGTCCACGACCGGGGGCAACACCGTCCAGGCGCCATGGTCGTAGACGAACCCGCGAAAGCCGATGTCAGCGACAATCATGGTGCCGCATATGACGCCCTGGTCGTTGATGTCCGTGGCGACTACCTCGATAACACCCGGCGGAGGCTCCAGGCCGACGAAGCCGCCTGCAGCCGTCCACAAGAATCCCTGGCTGTACTTCGAGACCGGACACTTGTAGCGCCCCACCACGGCCCCCTTTTCATGCAATGACAGACCGGCCGTGATGACGGTCCCGATCCCGCAGTCGATCGGAAACTGCAAGACGGTGACGTCGTACTGGCACTGGGCGTGCGATGGGGATGCAACGGTACCTATTGCGATCATCGTCGCGGAAGCTGCGCCGAGTCGGGCAAGCCGTGCTCGCGTTGGAAATGGCTTCATGCTTGGCTCCTGTCTGAATCAGCCTCCCTTTCTGATCCGCCCGGAAGCGCACAGCCACGTTCCCTCAGTACCAAAGCTCGCTTTGGTCCAACCCTCGGGGCACATGCTCCTGGCTACACTGGTCCTTTGTCGAACCGCAAAGACATGCCTTCCAACGTCTGTATAACTCCAAATGGAGCGAAGTCAAGAAGAAAGCAGTCGGAATTGCAGGACGCACGCTGCATCGTCGCGCAATCGGTGCATGCCACGCTTCGCCAGGCGGTAGAACCCCGCAATGTTGGCGCGTGATCTCCCGGCAAAGCCGGGGGCTACGGGATATCGTGCTTCCAAAGAAGATGATCCGTGCCAAGACATGCGATCAGCGTATGGACCCGGACTACGATTGCGGCGCAGATGAACGAGACTCGGATTCGACTGGTGTGTTTCGATCTGGGCGGGGTGGTGCTGCGCATTTGTCGGACATGGGCCGAAGGCTGCGCCGCGGCCGGGCTTGATGTGCGCGACACGACGCGGTGGAAACAGACCAAGCCCGCCCGGGCAGCTCTGATCGTGCAATATCAAACCGGCCGCATCGACGGCCAGACGTTCGCGCAGCAGGCCAGCGCTCTGGTCGGCGGGCTGTACAGCCCTGCGGAGATTCTCGGCATCCACCGCGCATGGTTGCTGACCGAATACGACGGGATCAACGAGCTGGTTCACCGCCTGCACCAGGGGGGTCTGGACACCGCCACCCTTTCCAACACCAATCACGAGCATTGGGTGCGGATGGGCGAGTTCCCGGCGGTGATGCGAATCCGCCATCACCTGCCCTCACACCGTATCGGCCTGCACAAGCCCGACCCGTCGATCTACCGGCTCGTCGAGCGGCAGTTGGGATACGCCGGTGCGGAGATCCTCTTTCTTGACGACACGCAGGAGAATGTCGCCGCAGCCCGTCAAGTGGGATGGAACGCCCAGCTGATTGATCCCGCCGCCCCGACCGCGGCGCAGATCATATCGGTGCTTCGATCACATGGTGTTGGCGGGTGGTCAGCCGTCTGAGAAGGCGTGCGTCTGATCCGTCGGCGTCTTCATGAGCTCGCGCAGCACGACGGTGGCATACGCGCCGCGCGACAGATCGAACGCGACACGTATGTAGCTGCCGTGCTCGTCAACGCCGGAGTCGGTCTGGAGATTGGGCAGCGGCACGCGCAAAGGCCGGCGTGCGGCCCGCCGCCGCCCCAGATCAGCGCGGCCCAAAGCATCCAGGGCCACATCCGCCGCATCAAGCGCTTCGAGTTCAGCCTCGGCCACCGCCGCGCCCGGCCGAGTCATCCCCGGCCCCCACAGCGGCCCGGATGGAGAAAGCTCAAGCGACTCGACGCGGCCGGCAAGCTCGCCGCCGGCCAGCTCATCGGCGGTCACCGGGAAAACGCTTCTGCTGTCGTGCTTCCATGCCAGGTCTCCTTCGACCAGCGTCGTCAGCGTCCCGTCTTCTATGCGGCGATCGAGCACACGGTTGAATACCGCAGACTGCAACGCACTGACAAAGAACGCAAGGGTGCTCTTGCCGACTGAGCGGCCGGCGTTGCGCTCGCTCTTGCCGTCGCGCAGCGCCTTGACGGCAACGAGCTCATTGCGATCCGCGGGCGTCCATAGCGCCGCGGCGTCGCCAAAACGCCCCTGATCAAACAGCTCCCGGCGGGGGCGTTGATACTCAGGGAACGGCGAGCCGCCAGTCCCAAGCAGCTCCGACAACATCCCCGGCCAGTCGTCGGTGAGCACGGCCGCCCCGAGCAAATGGTTGTTGCAACGATACCCAAACCGCTGGGAGCCGAAGTAGTTGGGCACGCCGCTGCGCTCAAGCCGCTCCAACTGCCGCCTGACCACCATGACCTTGGTGGGATCCACCTCTCGAATGCGGATCGAGAAGCGGTTGCCCGCCAGATGCCCCCGGCGAATCTTGTTGCCGTGCCGGGTCGCCCAGAGCACCTGAATCCGGTCGTGGCCCAGATCAACATCCCGAGGATCTTGCGGCAGGTGGATCGAGACCGTCTGGCGGGTCACGGCGATCTTGTCCTTCATACCCGCAAAGCCGATGGCTCTCTCCGGGACGTTGAAATGCCGGCGCAGGCAGCCGAGGAGTTCGGCGTGCGAAACGCCGCACTTTTCGATCCGCAAGTACAAATGCTCACCCTGGCCGCAGGGCTCGTAGCGCGGCAACTCTTCGACCAGGAAATCCTCTGGGGCGGCTTTGATCACCCCACCGATGCCGGCTTCCTCTGTGAGGTACCGCTGAGGCAACGGGTTGACGATCCGCATCATCTCCACTGACACTAGATCTTTCTCCTGGGAGAGACGGATTACTCGAAGTCGGGCTCGTCCTCGGACTCGGGATCGAACGGCGACGATGAGTCGGCTTCGGTCTGGGCCAACACATCCTCGGCGACATAGATCGGCACGTCCTCCGCGACGCCCAGCGCGATCGCGTCGGATGGACGCGAGTCAACTTCGATTTCCTGACCGTCCTGCTCGATGATGAGCTTCGCGTAGAACGTCCCGTCCAACAGATCGCTGATGACAATTTCCTTGAGCCGGCCGCCAAGGTGGCTGACCACCGACGCCAGCAGATCGTGGGTCTGTGGCCGGGGAATCTCGATGCCCTTGAGCCGGCGCTCGATGGCGAACGCTTCGGGCAGCCCGATCACGATGGGAAACGTCCGATCGCCATCGACCTCGCTGAGCTCGATGATCTGCATGTCCATCATCTCGCGGATGAAGATCCTTGACAGCTCCATACGGACGGCCATTGACGTTCCTCCCACTGAGGTCCAGGGTCTCTAATGGTGGACAATGAACCGCCGCAGGGCAAGTGCCGGGAGCATTTTGTTCTGGCCGTTTGAGAGTGGCTCGGGCCATTGGGCCATTCCAGGGCAAGCAGCAGGCGTGCCGGGGAGCCCAGCCGGCCTTGCACCAAGGCTGCGTCGCTTCGTATCCGGCTGTGGCGGGGCCGGTCCAATATCAAGCCTGGATCGAAGGGAGGCGGCTTCAAGTGCGGGCCAGCACCCCGAGGAGGTACTCGTTGACCAGCGGCCCCCAGGTCCCAAGCAGACTGAGCAAATCCAGGATATCGACCACGCCGTCGCCGTTGAAGTCAGCCGAATCATCACCGGCTGAGTACGCGTTGAGGTATGCAAGGAAATCAAGCGTATTAACCACGCCGTCGCCGTTGAAATCAGCAGCGCAACCGGCTGCGTTGGGAGCCGAGGCAACGAACACAGCCTCAGCAGGAGAGCCCGGCGCGAACAGCCCGATGTCGACCAGGGCTTCTGTAGGCTCGCTATTGGCATCAAACCAGAAGTTGTACAGCGTCGCCCAGCGAATCGCATTCGAATCTGGGTTGACGGCGTAGGTCTCGGGCGAGGACCATGTCACACTATCGGAGGCAATGACGACCGACCAGTCCGTCGGGTCATAGGCCTCACCGCTGTGATAGTTGATGTCATGGAAACCGGCATTGGTAATCACAACGCCATCGCCGGTCGGGATGCTGAATGAACCCGCGTTACGGGTCGAGTTGAGGTTCTCAATGGCATACTCATAGTGCCATGTGCCATCGCCGTTGTCGGTCACTTTGTAACCAACCCAGAAGCGACCATCGCCTTCGACATCAACGGGGATAAGCGTGACATCCGGATCTTGAACGTTGAAGCCAAGACCATGGTCGTACCAGGCGAAGATCGCCGGTGATTCGCGAACCGTGGATCCGGACCAGGAGACGCGGTACCCGCCGCCGCTCATGCTTCCGACAACAAACGGACGGTAGGAAGCGTTATTCAAGCCGTTGCCCGCAGTCGCATCATCAAGAGCAATGTACTGGCCCTCGGCAAAGTACAGAGCGCCGGGGTTCAGGGACGGGTTCAAATCGTCGTTGGCAACCTGGATTCGCTTGTAAAGCGTGTTGCCCGTCTGGCCGCGCGTGCTGAAAGGCCAGGAGAAAAAACCCGTTGTGGCATTGATATCCGAACGCGGCCCAAGGCCCGACTGGCCACCGTTGAGATTGGCTGAGTACGGGTCTGAACATCCAACTCCCAGGCGCTGCTCGCATCCACCTCCGTACGGCTGACACGTCATGCACGCGTTGCCTTGCAATGCACAGAATCCGTGCTTGCACCAGCCAACGCCGATCTGCTCAAGGCGGCCATTCATCAGCCGAAGCATGTTGTTGGTCATGACCGGGTGCTGGTTGCTCGAAGCAAACCAGTCCAACGGCACCGTACCCACGTTGCACGAGGTTGTACCGACTGAGTAGCTCGTCACCCCGTTGATCGTGCCCCACTTGGCCGGCCCAGTGAGAATGCCTGTGATCACGTCAGCCTGCCCAAACGCAGTTGACCCTGCTCCCAAGAAACCAAGCGCCGCGACCGCGGACGGCAGTGTACATCTGGCGAAGGTTATGCTCGAACACCACGCCGATCACCGGATGGCCCTGGTCCAACACCGCGATTGAGGTAGAGAAACAGGGAAAGCCGGCGATGAAGTTTCGCGTTCCGTCGAGCGGATCCACGACCCAGCAGTACCGCGCTGAGCCCCGGTCGG
>JADFIM010000178.1 GCA_022566725.1 Planctomycetota bacterium | reverse complement strand
CGCGAGTCTGTTGGGGAGATTGCTCGGCAGCCGGCTGAGCGTCCTTGACTCCGGATGCTGCGGGATGGCCGGCGCTTTCGGCTATACCCCAGATCATTTCGATCTCTCAATGCGCATCGGCGAGCTGGCGCTGTTCGGGGCGATCCGGTCCGAGCCTCAGGCAGCGATCGTTGCCCCCGGGACCAGCTGTCGGCATCAGATCCTCGACGGCACCGGTCGAAGAGCGCTTCATCCAATCGAGCTGGCGGCGACGATGTTGGGAATATCGGCCGGCTAACGCGCCCAATTGCAACCGCCTTAGTCGCTGCCGAGTTGTGAAGTAACGGCGGACATATCCCAGGCGATGAGGGAGACAATCCGTTCCTGCATCTTCTTCGCCTTGCTCACGGTTCCCGGCTGACGAAGCTCGTTGGCGAGAATGCTGAAGGAGCGGCGCCGACCATCCGGCATCGTGATGTAGCCGCTTAGGCAGCTGACATACTTGATATAGCCGGACTTCGCCTGCACCGTCGCGCCGTACAGATCGGCGGTGCTGAACCGGTTGGCCAGGGTGCCGCTCTGCCCGGCGTGTGCGAGACTGTCGATGAACATCGGCCCAATCCGCTCATCGTGGTGGAAGGTGTTCAACCACGCCGTGAGCGTTTCCGCAGCGATGCGGTTTTCTCGGCTCAGGCCTGAACCGTCGGACACGATGATCTTCGCCGCGAGCTTCGGATTGTTCAGCCGCTCGTGAACCACGTTGCGGACAACCGCCGAGCCGTTGATCCACGATCCCGGCTCGTTGGTCAGAGTGAAAGCCAGCCGCTTGATCAACGACTCTGCGTAGAGGTTCTGGCTTTGGCGGTTGCAGCGGGTGACCACAGTGCTGATTGGAGTGCCGATGATCGGGCCCACAAGCTCGCCACTCGCGGCGGGGTCACCTGACTCGGCGACACGAAAGCGCTCAACCTCAACTCCCGCCTTAGCCAGTCGATCGGCGAACAGGCGGGCAAAGAACGCCGGCATGTCGTGCGTCGTCACGGGCACCGGCGCACGATAGGCATGCTTCACGTTGCCGTAGAACGTCAACACGTTTGTGTTGTGCTTGCGGGCGATCCAAACATCATTGCGATCATGGGCGCCCTTGCGAGTCGTGGCACGGTTCATCGGATGCAGCCACTCAACGTACGGTTGGAAGAGCTTCAGCTGGGGCCGTTCGCCGGGGCCGGGGCGGGGATAGAAATGTAGGACGTTGAGGTGGAAACTGAATCCGGAAACCTCCGCGCAATAGCGGCGATTCAGTTGATCGATCGGCCAGGCAGGATGAACGAATTGCCGATCGAAGATTCGGTCGTCCACAACGACTTCGCTCACGCTCGACATGCCGGAATCGACGACGGCTTGGACCCAGATGTCGATGAACGTCTCGATGTCGATGCCTTGCTGCCCCTTGAGTTGCATCAGTTTCAGGAGATCGGGGTCGCCGAAGCCCGGGTCGCCGTCGCCGACGATGATGAGGCGATCACCATCGCGCAGCAGCCGGGTCTTGAACTTGAAATCCGCCCCCAAGACGTGCAAAGCGGCGCCGGTGGTCAGCAGCTTCATGTTGCTGGCCGGGATCAGCAGCTCGTCGGCCTTGAACGAGACGAGGGCCGCGCCGGTCTCGGCGTCGCGGATGCTGACCGCAACGGTGGCCCCGGCAAGTGGGGCCCGCTTGATGGCGACCTCGACCTCGTCTCGCAGACCGGCGACGGCCGCAGCAGCAAGCCAATGAACGATGACCAGTGCGCCAAACGCTCCACGCGCAAGTCGGCTCATAGACGACCTCTCCATCCGGCACCTCCCAGCACAGCCATGGTATCGGTTCTGCGCGATGGGTTGCTCCAATGCAGCCCATCATAGCGAGCACTCAAGCCACCACCTCACAGAGGCCTTCCTGCGACCAGCCCTGGGCGGGGTGGCGGTGCGGTTCCAGGAGATACACTCACCACATGCTGAATCGCGAAGCGTGCGAGCGACGCGTCTATCGGCTGGCGACGCTGCTCATCGGCGATCCGGTCACCGCTACCCGGGTGATTGAGGCGGTTGTGGATGCCCAGCCGGACCTCCGTAGGCTTGATAGCGCCCATCTGGATCGGCTCACCGTCCTGCGGAGTCGGGAGATAGGCCGCGCAACCATCGTCGATGCCGCGGTGCCGCCGGCTGTGGCGAGCGCTTTGGCTTCGCTGCCCAGCCAACAGCGCGAGGCGTGGGTGTTCATCCACGTCTACCGCGTGCCGCAGCGCGAGACGGCCAGGGCGATGGATTGCTCGGTGACGGCCACAACTCGTCATCTTCAGATGGCCGAGGCAGCCATGGCCGCTCCTGCGGGCGATCTCCCCAGGATGGCCGCGGAAGCACTGCTCAACTATTCCATGTCGCTGGAGGTGCCGACGTTCTGGCGGGCCCAGCGGCGACGCCGCCAGACAATGCGCCGGCTTCGGCTGGCCATCGTGGTGGGGCTGGTGCTGGCGGCGATGATCCTGGCCCTGATGTGGCTGAAGGGCGTGCTCGTAGCGGCGTGAACCGACGCCCCGGCGACAGCGCCCCGGTGGTGGTAACGTGGGCGCTGTAAGGGTGTCCGTCGTGAGCGAACAGGTCAACCGCCCCTCTGTGCTGCCGTGGTTCGGCGTCGTCGCGGCGCTGGCGGTGACCGTGATCGTGGTCGCGGTCATCATTCGCTCAGCTCCCGTTGGTCCTCCGCAGGAAGCGTCTGGCACAAGGGATCAGGGGCAGGATGCTGCACCTGCCGTCCCCGGAGTGCGGGCGATTCTCACTGCCGCCGGCGTGACGGTTCAACGCCGGCTGCCGGCGATGGCGTTCGCATTGCGCGACGGCCAGACACTCGACGCTCGGCTTCCGCCCGGCCCTTTCGACGGTGAATTTATCGTGACCTTCCATCCCGGGGCGGTTCGACGAGCGGCGATTGGGGCCGAAATCCAGGGCGGGTGGCTGATGATCCAACGCAAGGGAAAGGTGCTGGCCTCGGACTATGCCGGCGACAAGCCAAGAGTGCTGCTGACCGACACGGTCTTTCTGCCGGGCCGGTTGGTCACGTTCACCTATCGCTTCCGCTCCGACGATGGCGTACCCACACGGCTGCGGGCGCTGTGGCAGCCTCTGGATTCGGCCGTTGCCGTTGCGCTACCCAGCGACGGCGGTGGTCTGGTGGCGGACGACGCGATGGCGGGTTTCGCACTGGTGCAGCAGTTGAACTGTGTGGCCTGTCACATCAGCAAGGACCCTGATTTACAGGCTGAGCTCGACATCAACGCAGCGCCGATTCTCGGCCAGATCGGTGCTCGCGCTCGGCCGGACTGGATTCGCAAGTGGATCGCCCAGCCGCAATCGCTCAAGGGCGGCGCGTTGATGCCCGCCCTCTTTCACCCCGCAGAGCTTGAACCCAGCCAGCTTGATGATCTCACTCATTTTCTCGTCTCCATGGGCGGACCGATCGACGAGACGAAAAGTGCGCCGAATCGCGATCTCGTTGACACTGGTATGGTGCTCTATCACACCGTCGGGTGCTTTGCCTGCCACGGTCCGCTTGAGCCGATTGAGAATCTACCGGGCTTTCGATCGCCCGGCCCTGAGCCGGGGCGATCCTACACTCCCCTGGGACCCCTGGCATTCAAGACCACGCCCAGTCGGCTCGCTGCATTCCTGGGAGATCCGCTTGCCACTCGGCCCAGTGGCCGCATGCCCTCGCAGAACCTCACCGAGCTTGAAGCCGAGGCGATCGCTTCGTATCTCATCCATCGTGACGGCAGGAACACGCCAACTGTCAAGCACCAGCCCTTCGTGCTCGATGGGCCACGCCTTGAGCGCGGTGCAGCGATCTTCGCCGACGTAGGTTGTGCCAACTGCCACAGGCTCGGGCCCGACCGGCCGATGATCATCTCATCGCTCCATGCGCCTTCGCTTGAGCGTGTGAGCGCGTCAGTGAGTGGGCCGATGGATGCACCGGGAGGATGTCTTGCCCAGGCGCCTCCGCCGGGCAGTGCCGACTTCGGGATTACTGCCGGGCAGCGGACAGCCATCGTTGCCTTCCTGCGCACTGTGCCGATGCGGCGTAGCCGGGATGTGCCACACGATCGGCTGGCTGCCACGATGGATCGGCTCAACTGTCTCGCCTGTCATCAGTTCCATGGTGCGGGCGGCCCTGAGCGCGCGGTCGCCCCGTATTTCACGACGCTTGGCGATTTTGACCTGGGCGATGAGGGTCGTCTGCCCCCGGACCTCGGCCATGAGGGCGCCAGACTCAACCCGCAGTGGCTGGCTAACGTTCTGTCCGAAGTTGGAATCGCCCGGCCGTACATGGCCGCACGGATGCCCCAGTTCGGCGAGGTGAATGTCGGGCGGCTCCCGGAGCTGTTTGCAGCCGTTGCCGGCGTGCGAGCCGAGCCGGACCACGGTCCCGACTTCTTCGAGCCCGCCGCCGAGATCGGTCGCCAACTTGTCGGCGCCGGCGGGTTCAACTGCATTCAATGTCATTCCATCGCCGCCCGTGCGTCAACCGATCTTCCCGGAACCGATCTGGCACAGATGGTTGAACGACTACGCTACAGCTACTTTGCTACATGGTTGCACGACCCCAAACTGCTCCGCGCCGACACTCGCATGCCTTCATTCTTTTCCGCGGGCCGCTCTGGACTGACCGAACATCTCGGCGGCGATGCGGATCGACAGATTGCAGCGATGTGGGCGTATCTTTCCCAGGGCGAGCTTCTCCCCCTGCCTGATGGTTTGGTTGATCCGGGCAGCGATGAGCTTCAAGCCGGTGATGAGCCCATCGTCCTGGGCACCTTCATGAAGGATGCGAGTGCGCGGGCGATCGCATGTGGGTTCCCACCGCAGTAGCATTGCGGCCCAAGAGCGATGTCCAAGGTTGCCGGCAAGAAACGAATCCTCGAACTTCGAGATTTGCTCGATCGGGCAAACCGCGCCTACTACGTCGAACACCAGCCGACCATGCCGGATTCGGAGTACGACGCGCTGATGAGTCAACTGATCGATTTGGAGGAGGCTCATCCGGAACTGCACGACCGCAACAGTCCGTCGCAGCGCGTCGGCGGCGAGCCGATCAAGGGGTTCAAGACCGTTCGGCATCGCGCACCGATGATGTCGATCGACAACACCTATTCGATCGAAGACCTGCATGCATGGCACGAGCGGGTGCGCAGGGGGCTGGGGGTTGACAAGGAGAATGGGGGGCTCGGGAGTGTGCAGTATGTCTGTGATCCCAAGATCGACGGCGTCGCGGTCAGCCTGCGTTACGAGCGTGGTGCGCTCGCCGTTGCGGTAACGCGGGGTGATGGTGAGCGGGGCGACGATGTGACCACACAAGCGCGGGCCATCCGCGCCATTCCGCTGCGCCTATATGCCAATCGGGGCAAGCTTCCGGCTGTGCTTGAGGTGCGCGGGGAGATTGTCATCCCGAACAACGAGTTCGTCCGCATCAACGCCCAGCGCGAAGAAGCGGGCCAGGCCGTTTTCGCCAATGCCCGCAACGCAACCGCCGGCACACTCAAGAGTCTCGACCCGAAAGTTGTGGCCGAACGGCGCCTCAGCTTTGTTGCCCACGGAAGGGGCGAAGTCGTTGGGATGGACGATGTGAAGACCTTTCTTGCGTTTCTGAGCCGGCTCAGGGAGTTCGGAGTGCCGGTCAGCCCGCTTGCGAAGCGCTGCGAGACCTTCGATGAGGTGATTGCAACGATCGAGTCATTCCGTGACACCCGGGCCGGCCTGGGCTATGGCGTGGATGGCATGGTCGTCCGCCTTGATCGATTCGATCTCCAGGAGCAGCTTGGCGCGACAAGCAAGGCTCCACGCTGGTGCATCGCATTCAAGTATCCCGCCGAGCAGGCTCAAACTGAGCTTCGAAAGGTGGACTTTCAGGTTGGAAAGCTTGGCTCGCTGACACCAGTTGCTCGATTAGAGCCGGTCTTCCTGGCGGGAACGACCGTTAGCAACGCAAGCTTGCATAATGTCGTTCAAATGCAACAAAAGCTCGATCTGCGCGAGAGCGACACCGTCATCATCGAAAAGGGAGGAGAGATTATCCCGCAGGTCGTACCTGTCGTCACGTCGCGACGAAAGCGCC
>JADFIM010000177.1 GCA_022566725.1 Planctomycetota bacterium | reverse complement strand
TCCGGAGAATCACCGTCGGCGTCGGGGCGTATACAGTCAACGATGCCGTAAATTCTTACAACATTCGGGTGATTGATCCGAACGAGAGCATCGGCATGAGCTTGGATTTCGTCGCGCGGTACGCCGAGTCCTCGGTGAAGAAACTTGACCGCAAGATCGCGTTCGAGTTCATCCGTCGCGCGCCACACAACACCATTGGCGCCGTAGCCGATTTGGTCAAGTAAAGTGATGTTGATCGTTGCGGCTTCAGCCATATCTCGACTCAATACAATCGCAGAACAATCCGATTATAGGGCGTCAGTTCGTAGGGCAGGCTTCAGCCTGCCAGGTCGAGGATGCCAGATCGGCGTCGGGCGCAGGCTTGACATACGAGCGGAGCCCCGCATGCGACGGGACGCGGGGGCGGGCAAGCTGGGTTGGGCCCGGCGGGGAGGGACGTGTGGTTGTGTGTTCCGGGCCGGGTGAAGCCGGCGATGGCATCGCCGGGTGTCCGACAACCACCAACCACCCCCGTGCGCGAAGGGCGGGGTGCGCGCGTTCGACGTCCCCCACCTAGCCGACGCCCCAACAGGGGACACAACATGGCGTCCAGATCGGTTGCGATACACTGCGGTCAAAGCGACCAGCGGCCAAGTGCCACGAGCCACACTTGTGCGCGCAGGGTGGGTTGCGGCCGCGCCGGCGCGCAGGAGTTGGTTGGAGTTATGGCTCGATAAGGGTCGGGAACGCTCGGTTAAGCAAAGTTGCGCTGAGATGAGCCCCGGATACCCAAAGTTATGGCGCGCGCGGTCGCCCTGGTGCGCGCATCGGAGGCCGCGCGGTCGCCTCGGCGCGCGCAAATACGGGTCAATCACGAATAGCAGCTCACCAATGAGGATCATGCATTGGGCAATCGCGCTCGCCCAGGTCGTGCGCGCGCAGCCGAGGCGCTGGGTAACCAGCCACGCTTGGGCGCGATTGGCCCTCACCGGACCACTTCAACCGAGAACGGTCCCCCGGCAGAGCCGGGGGCTAACGGAGGGCGGCTCGCTATCATGCGGGCATGACCACTTCGGCGAGCATCGTCTCCACACGGCTCAAGATCGGCATGGAGATCCACGTCGAGCTGGCGACGAAGTCCAAGATGTTCAGCCGGTCGGCGAACCTGGCCCATCCGGACCACTACGACGCTGCGCCCAACAGTCTGGTCGATCCCATGGTGGCGGCGCTGCCGGGGGTGCTGCCGGTCATGAACAAGCAGGCGGTCGAGATGGCGATGATGGTGGGGATCGCGCTGGGCTGCACCATCGCCCGGGTCAGCAAGTGGGACCGCAAGAACTATTTCTATCCCGACCTGCCCAAGGGATACCAGATCAGTCAATACGACCAGCCGTTGTGCTGCGACGGCGAGCTGCACATTCCTGGGGCCGACGGCACGACGAAGCGCATCGGAATCATCCGGGCGCATCTGGAGGAGGACACCGGCAAGCTCGGGCACGAACTGCCCGGCGGCAAGCCCTACAACGGCTCGCTGGTCGATCTGAATCGAGCGGGCACCCCATTACTGGAGATCGTCACCCATCCGGCCCTGGAATCAGCCCAGGACGCGGTGACGTTCGGCAAGGAGCTGCGGAACCTCTGCAGGTTCCTCGGTGTGAGCGAGGGGATCATGCAGCGCGGCCACATGCGCTTCGAGCCCAACGTGAATGTGATCATCCGCACGGACGACGGGAACGAATTCGCCACGCCGATCGTCGAGATCAAGAACCTCAACTCATTCCGGGCCCTTCGCGGGGCGATTGAGCATGAGCATAAGCGTCAGGTCGAAGCATGGACCGAAGACGGCGTGGTCCAGGCGCCCGGCCTCAAGAGCACGCGTGGCTGGGATGATGCCAGGCTCATCACCGTGTTGCAGCGCGAGAAGGAGGAGGCCGACGACTATCGGTATTTCCCCGACCCAGATCTGATCCCCGTCGTCGTGAGCGATGAATGGCGGCAGAACGTTGCAGCGCGGATTCCCGAGCTGCCCATGCAAATGCGGAGGCGGTACCAAGAGCAGTACAAGCTCTCAGCCAAGGATGCCTTGGCGTTGACCGACGACCGCGATATGTGCATGTTCTACGAGCAGTGCGTTGATGCGTGCGGCGCGAGCGGCGGATCGCAAGCCCAGGTCGGCTCAGCATGTGCGAAATTGCTGCTCAATGCCGGGGCCAAGCGGGCCAACGAGCGCGGCTGCGGCGTGCACGAACTCGGCATCAGCCCCCGGCAGGTCGCTCAGATCATCGAGCTGCGCGACCAGGAAGCGATCGGCTCCACCGCGGCTGACGAGCTGTTCGGATTGCTGTGCGACAGTGATGACAATGCCCAGGCCGTCGCCGAGCAACACGGTCTGCTTCAGGTGCGCGATGAGGGTCAGCTGGATCGGTGGTGTGAGGCAGCGATCGAAGCGCAGCCCCAGGCCGCGGATGATTTCCGAAGCGGTAAGGCCGCCGCCATCGGTCGGCTGGTCGGGCAGGTGATGAAGGTCAGCCGCGGCCAAGCTGATGCGAAGGCGGCGAAGGAGAAGCTCACCCAGAAGCTCGGCCGTGGCTAGCCTGTCGCGCTTCCGGCTCGCTGCCGGGTCAGGGCTTGCGCATCGGAAAGGCCAGATCGGGAGCGACGGGATCGAACACGACCGGGCCAACCGCCGGACGAGGCTCGATGGTCACGAATCGAACCGAGCCGTCCAGGAAGAGCAGATTGCCCGCGTGTGGCGGACCGTGCCAATTGGCGCTGCGGCCGGTGCTCTGGCTCACTTCGTACCACACCGGGTCACCCATCACCACCAGCCGCGAGGGAGCGGTGGTAATCTCATCGCGCCCCAGCCCATACTGCACTTGCCCCGATTCATTTTGATCCGGCTGAGCGATGAACAAAGCGGCATTGGCCCGGTAGCTGGTGCCGAAGGCTCGATAGGCGGATCGTTGACCGGTGCCGATCATGCCATCCTCATCGGTGATGCCGCGGTCAGCCGGGCACCGAAAGACATCTTCGCGCGGCACGTCAAGGCGGCGGTCCGGCAGAAAGCGGTTCAGCGGTCGATCGAAGTCCAGGAAGGCGTCGCCATCGACGGATGAGAACCGCACCCCGCCGTAATGCCAGGCCGGCTGAACGTAGAGTGCCGGGAACCGCGCATTGTTGGTTTGCAAATACGCTTCCCACGCCTGACCGATGAATTGTTGGTTGCCCGCACATGTCGCTCGACGGCTCAACACTCTTCCCGACGACAGGGTGGGCAGCAGAATCGCCAGCAGCAGGCTCGCCACCGCCAGCGAGACGAGCATCTCGAGCATCGTGAAACCGGGGCGAGACCAGTGCCTGGCCATAGCACAAATACTATACCGGCTCCGCGAGCGGGTCGGATGCAGGAAACTGGGCACAAGCCATCAACCATGAGCCGCCATGAGCGAGGGCGACGTCTGGGAGAAGCGGTAAGAGCCCGGTCCGCTTCGGGCTTGCGTCCTTGGGTCACATGATCGCATCGTCGCTATCATCTGGGTGATGACCCCAAAGGAGCTCGCCAGGCGAATCGCGGAGATAGCCGTGCTCCGCGGGACATTCACGCTGCGCAGCGGCCGAACAAGCGACTATTACATCGACAAGTATCTGTTCCTCAGTCAGCCGGACATCCTGGCCGAGCTGGCCAGGATGCTCGCCGAACGCCTGCCGAAGGAAACAACCCGCCTGGCCGGAGCGGAGCTCGGCGGCATCCCGCTGGTGACGGCCGTCTCACTCGCCTGCGGCCTGCCCTGTGTGTTCGTGCGCAGCACGAAGAAAGAGTACGGCACCGCCAAGCAGATTGAAGGCACGCTTCAACCACACGACAAAGTTGTCATCGCCGAGGACGTCGCCACTACCGGCGGACAAGCGATCGAAGTGGCCAAAATCCTTGTCGAGGCTGGGGCACAGGTTCTCAAAATCATCGCCACCATCGACCGCCAGGAAGGCGCAGATGCAAACATCGAGGCCGCGGGCTATGCGTTCGAGGCGCTATTCACCGCCGGTGATTTGGGTATCGAGCCGCAGGAGTAGGATTCGAGTGCCCGACGATTGGCCTCATATCCAAACGAGCCGTACTATCAATGCCGATTCAGCGATGCGCGCGATGACCAAGGACCAACTCATCCAATCCTCGAAGAATGTACTCGGCGGAACGCCGGTCTTCGCAGGAACGCGCGTGCCCGTTCAGACCTTCATTGATTACCTGGAAGGGGGCGATCGGCTTGATGACTTCCTCGACGATTTCCCGACCGTCAGCCGGGCACAGGCTCTCAGCGCCCTGGAATTAGCCAAGAAAGCACTCCTTGAGACGCCGGATGAGAGTGCTGCGTGATGAGTGCCTGCCGCGGAGGTTGCGCGGCGAATTGACAGGCCACGATGTCACGAGCGTCCCCGAGGTCGGATGGTCGGGCAAGAGCAATGGCGAGTTGCTTCAACTGGCCGCCGGGCGGTTTGACGTCTTTGTCACCATCGATCAGGGGCTGCAATACCAACAGCACCTGCGCTAGGCTGAGCTGTCTGTTGTTGTGCTGAGAGCCAAAGACAATCGTCTGCAAACACTGCGCCCGCTCATCCCGCAACTGTTGACAGCTCTCGGCTCAACAAAACATGGCGAGGTTATCCGCATTGGCGATTAGCGACGTCGCACAGTTGACCGGCTGCTTCCGCGGCGATCTGGTAGACTGGTTTGCGCCACGATTTGCCTTGTCGCGGCAGGCAATGAGCGGCCGCAAGTAGGTCCATGTCAGCACGACGCTATATCTTCCTCATCGTGACGGCAGCGCTCGTGCTCCTGGCAGTTTGGCTCTGGGGCAGCGGTCTGCTCGTGCTATTCCTCTTTTTGTTCCTGGTCGGCGATACTCACAATGAACTGTATGCGGCTGTTCCATACGCCAGTTTCGCGGCAGGGTTGGCTCTCGCGAGCCTCTTCCTCTATCGATCGTTGTCTCGCAAGGCCTCACGCTGGTTCATCCGTAGCCACCTTTGGATAGCTTGCCTTTTGCTTTGTGTCTACGTGGGATTCTGGTCGTCGAACGAGATCAGTGGAGTCCGGGGTACGACCCCGCAGGCGGCGGCGAGAGCGATATTGTCCGACCGTTATGGCGAGCAGAGGGTCGAGCGATTCCGCCTCATTGAGGAGGATCGCTTGGATCTCCAACGGTTTGGACGCGGTCCGACCATTCATTTCCTCGTTGAAGAGGGAGACTCAAAGGTGTGTCGTATCGGAGTTTCGTGCAGGTGGTGGCACTGGTGGACGTTCGCATCGTATTCAACCGATGTCCCGTGAGCCATGTCCTGAACCGAGGGCTAGAGTTGATCTGCTCGCCATCCGTTTGCAGTTTCTGCTCTTCAGTTGTTAGGGTGGAAACCCGCGGGTATGCACCCGCGGCTGTAACAACGCTCCGCTAACTTCGTTGCCGCCTTATCAGATACCCCATTCCCGTCAGGCCGAGGCTCAGGACCACAAGCACTTCCGCGGCGCGGTTGAGCAGGTCGGCGGTGATCCCAAGCGCGATGAAGGCGTCGCCGCCGACAAGGATCGGTGTGGCCAGGCCGATGGCCCACTCCCGCAGGCCCAGGCCGTTGCCGAAGAACGGAACCAGCATCGTGATCATGCTCAGACACGCCAAGGCCAGCGCACTTTCAGCGGCGATCGGAGCACCGATGAGGGCAAAGGCTGCGTGGTATCGCACCGCCCATACCATCACTTCCAGGTATCGAAGGAGCCCTGCGGCCACCCAGATTCGGGCGCCGGGGCGAAGGGTCCCCGCGGCCAGCAGGGGGATCGGCAGGGCCACCGCCGCCCAAAGCGGCGCCCCGAGCTGTGACGAAACCACCAGGGCCGTGGCAAGGTAGCCCGCGACGACCACGGTGAGGATCATGGCCTGTACCACGGTTTTCACCGAGGCAACCGCCGGGATCGCGTTGAATGTCCGGTGATAGGCGATGCGCCCAAACAGGCCGGGGCGAAGCGGCAGGAAGTTCAGCAGGGTGGCGGCGGCGATCAGAGCCTGCATCTCCACCCGGCCAACCTGGCCGTAGCGCGAGATCAGCACGGTGAAGAGCAACCCCGTGAGCAGGAGATTCGCCAGCACCGAACCAAGAAGAAGGCCAAGATGCGACGCGGCCGGCTGTCGCATGGCGTCCAATGCCTGGCCGATCGCATC
>JADFIM010000176.1 GCA_022566725.1 Planctomycetota bacterium | reverse complement strand
CCACGTCGCACGGCTCCTCGTCTGCGACCCGAAACGCCTGGGCCTCGGGATACTCGTTCATGTGGGCGGCGACGCCATCCAGAACCGGGCCCATCTGCACGGTAACCCCGTATGACGGAAGATCGCGCTGAAAGACCGTCGTGCACTGAGGCGGGGCAAAGATCGCCTCCTCAAGCGGCTCGCCGACCTTCCGCCGATCGACATCAAAGGCCGCAACAGCGCGAACGTCCTCGAGGCGGTAGCCGCCGAGGGTTGTATGCATCAGCCCGGTAGTTTCAGCGGAAGTATGGGTGCGGTAGTACTCGATTCCCTGTAGAAGCGAGCTGGCGCAATTGCCCACACCGGCAACAGCAAGCCGAATGGTCTTCACGAGGCGATCTCCTTTGACGTGAAACGCCACGTCATGCGGCTTTGGCGAAGCAGGTTGGCTACGCGGGGTGGCCGCCATCAGCCATCTGACCGGGCGGCCCACTCCCGAAGCCGGCCACTATACCCTGTTCCACCACAACCGTCAGGAGGTGGCAGGGGAGCTGCTACCGCGGGCCAGGATGCATGGAAGGTCTCGACGATCCCGAGCGATTGCTGCCGTCGCGAAGCAGCTCGCAGCCGTGTTTCTTCAGATGGCGTAGGAGATCGCGGCGTTTCATGCCGCGGGCAGAGCCAGCGGTTCCCGGATCACATCCTCGCCTTGAAGCGACTCCTCGGTGAGCTGGCGATTGGCTTCCAGGACCAGCACGGCCGCCTCCTTGAGATTGGCTCGCACTTCCTCCAACGTCGCACCCTGGCTGTTGGCGCCGGGCAACTCCTCGACAAAACCGATATAGCCTTCAGCCACTTTGCGGTACACGGCGGTCAGCTTCATGAACAAACCTCAAGGCTCACTCAGATTATAGCCGAGAATGTCCGTCCTTGCGCTCGTCGGCAGCCGCGTCAATCAAGGCGCTCTACGGCGCAGTCTGTTGCGATTCCCGATAGCGCTGCACAAAGGCCTCGTATTGTTCGGGCGTGTCGATGCCGTGGAAGCTGACATTTGTGACGGCTACGGCGATGTTGTAGCCGTGCTCGATCACGCGCAACTGTTCGAGTTGCTCAGCCTGGTCCAGCGGCGTCGGCGGCAGTGTGGCGTACTTCAGCAGGAACTCCCGACGGTACACATACATCCCGACATGCTTGAGTGGTCTGCCGGCGTCAGGACCCGCGCGACAGTGGGGGATCAGCGCCCGAGAGAAATACATCGCACAGCCGGCCGAGTCGATCACCACCTTGACGATGTTCGGATCGGCTGGATCCTCATCCGGCCCAAAGGGCGACGCGAGCGTCGCCATCACGCACCGGGGGTGATCCCGGAGCGCATGGATCGCCAGGTCGATCGAGTCCGGCTCGATGTCCGGCTCATCGGCCTGAACGTTGACGATCAGAGAAGAGGCTTGAGGCTTGTCCGTCTGCGGCGGAGAGGCTTGAGATGCACCGAGCCCAGCGATGGCTTCAGCGACGCGGCTGGTGCCGTTGGGATGATCGGGTCGCGTCATCACCGCCTCGCCGCCGAAGCGATGCACCGCATCGATGATCCGCTGGTCATCGGCGGCGACGATGACACGGTCTACGAGGCCGGCCTGGCGCACGCGGTCATAGACGTGTTGGATCAGCGGCGACCCGGTGCGATCCGCCAGCACCTTGCCGGGGAACCGAACCGAGGCATAACGAGCGGGGATGACGGCGATCGCGCTCGGCACTGGCCACACCTTTACGCGTTGGAGGAAGGTCCACTGAGATTTCCGATCAGCTCGGCAACGTCCTTACGGCATTCGCGGATGTTGCGGTAGGTGATGTCCTTTCGCGCGATGCTCGAGCAGATTTCCAGCGCCTCCTTGGCGAGCGGAACGGATTTCTCCTGGCGGGCGTGCTCCATCAATGAGACCATCAGGTCATACAGGATCGCCAGCTCGGTCTCCTTGTCGCCCGGCTCGACTCGCTCCAAGGCCTCTTTGAATTCCTGGATCGCGATGTCGTGCCAGGACTCGGCCGCGAAACATCGGCCGAGCATATAGCCGGCTCTCACGCGCAGCTTCGGATCGTCCTTCGCGCCCTGGAAGCATTTTTCCGCCTCGCCGAAGCGCCCCAGCTCGTACTGGACCTCGCCAAGTTGCTGCTTGATGTGCCTGTCCGTGGGGTATTGCTTTGCGCGCTCGTCATACTCGGCATATTGGAGGTCGAGCAGTTGTTTGCGAGCCTGCTCGTGCTGTTGGTTCAGCTCGGCGTTGCCATGACTCTCCTGCAGCTCTTGGCGAAGCATACCAACCTTCGCCTGCTCTTGCTCGATGGTGATGTCGCCCGCCAGTGCGCGGAATCGATATTCTCCCGTATCGCCGTAGCCCTTGGTATAGATATCGAACGCCTGCTGCTCTGCTTCGTCGGTGCCTTGGGCCTTGAGCAGTTGGGCATACCGATTGATCACATCGGGCACACCGGGTGACTTCTCGTACTCTTTGCGGGCGCGTTGAAGGTTGCGCTCGTTGATGGAGAGGCCGCCGGAGATGGCCTCGGCTTCCTCGAGTTCGCGCTGCTTGTCGATGTCCTTGACGAACTTCCGGAACCCGCCTTCCTCGCCGCCTGCTTCGGCATACCGACCTTGGTCCATGGCCCGCTGGGCGGAGAGATCCTTCAGCTCGTCCTCAAGCGCCGTATCGGCGGGATCGAGCAGCAGGGCGTCCTCGCCCGCGGCGATCGCCTCATCCCAGGCCGCGAGCTTGGGGAACAGATCCTTGGCCTGCAGGAAACTGCTCTTGGAGGGCTTCCTTTGACGTCGCAGAACGTTGAGCACGCGCGGGGCGTGCCATCGGCCGATCTCACCGCCCCATTGGTCCGCTTTGACCGCAGCGTCGAGGAACTTCAGCGCCAAGGACCCGTTGTTGATGTCCTTGAGCCAGGCGAACTCCGCAGCGGCGAACTTCTCGATCGCGTGCGGGCCCTCGATCTTGCGCACTTCCCGGCCGCTGGCGGGTTTGCCGGACCCAGTGAAGTACTGCACCGCCGCCTCGTACATCGCCTCGTGAGCTGATATCGTCATCGGGTCGAGACGGATACCGTTCGCATAGCACCAAAGTGCGTACTCATAGTTATACGTATCAGCCGCGGCGCGCGCGTGCTCGAACCATTTGCGCGCCTTCTCCGGCTGCGGCTCAAATGGAGCGGGCTCCTTGCCGTTGTCGCCATTGTCGCCGTCGGAGGGTTTCTTCTTGCCGAATCGAAGCGCCACCTGTCGCTCCTGCCGCTTGCGCAAGCCAAACATGAATTCGCAACCCACGCCGATGGAGTTGCCTTGGGCCCCGAGGATGAGCCACGAAAGGTATGACCATTTCCGACCCCGGTCAATTCCGGAGCCGTTGGCTCGGCGTGCAGCCTCAGCGTAGCATAGCCCTGTGAGCATCGACCTCGCCAGCCTTGAGATTCTGGTTTACCCGGCGCCGGTGCTCCGGCAGAGAGCCCAACGCATCGAGACCATCGACGGGATTGTTCAAGCTGTTGCCGACCGCATGCTTGAGCTGATGCACCAAGCAGATGGTGCCGGGCTGGCCGCGCCGCAAGTGGGGCTGTCCTGGCGGATGTTCGTCACCAGGGGCGATGAGAACCAACCTGATCGTATCTTCATCAATCCACGGCTGACAGCGCTCCAGGGCGAGCTTGTGCTCAGGGAGGAAGGTTGCCTCAGCGTGCCGGGGATTCAGGTGGACATTCGCCGCCCTGCCTCGGCGACCATCTCCGCGCGGGACCGAGACGACCAATCCTTTATACTGCACGGCGACGACTTGCCGGCCCGCATATGGCAGCATGAATGCGACCACCTCGATGGCGTCTTGATCATCGACCGGATGGCGCCGATCGATCGGATCGCCTACCGCAAGATGCTCAAGGAACTCGAAGCCTCCGCCGCCGAGGGGTGAGCTGGGTTATCCTCACGCGTAGTGTGACCGCCTACTGTTCCTCTGATGACCGCGGATGAATCTCCGCAGGCTCATCGAGCCACTCTATCCGCTGGCGTAGCAACCATGCGACTGGTCTATTTCGGTTCCGGCGAGTTTGGCCTGCCCACGCTGAAGCGCCTTGTGGATGAGCACGACGTCGCGCTGCTGGTCACCCAGCCCGATCGACCGGCTGGGCGGCATCGTCTCCTGCGGCCGACTCCAGCCTGCCAATTCGCCCAAGAACACAACATTGAGACGATCAAGCCGGCGGGTATCCGTGACCCGCAGGTGCAGCAGCGCATTCGCGCCGCCGGCGCCGATGCCTTGGTGGTGATCGCGTATGGGCAGAAACTCCCTGCGGCGCTTCTTGACCACGCCTTCGCGATCAATCTGCACGGATCACTTCTGCCCAGGTATCGCGGCGCTGCACCCATCAACTGGGCGATCATCAACGGCGAGAATGAAACGGGGCTCAGCGTGATCAGAATAACCCAGCGGATCGACGCCGGGGATGTCCTGGCTCAACGCGCCACGCCCATCGATCCGATGGAAACGGCGGGGGAGCTGGAGTGTCGCCTGGCCGACCTGGGATCGGACCTCGTGCTTGAGACGCTGGCCAACTTCCATTCCAACCAACTTCATCCGATCAAACAGGATGACCGGCTCGCCTGCCCGGCCCCCAAGTTGTCCAAGTCCGACGCCACGGTTCATTTCGATCAGCCGGCTTGTGCCGTGCAGCGCCGCATTCACGGTCTGACGCCCTGGCCGGGATGTACGGTGACGCTCGACGGCCGGCAGCTGCGCGTTGCGCGGGTGGAACTTGCCGATGAACATCTCGCCGATGCCGTACCGGGCGAGCTACTGCCGGATCGCGCCATTGCATGCGCCCCGGGAGCGGTTCGGTTGCTCGAAGTTCAGCCGCCGGGCGGAAAGGTGATGTCGTTCACGGCCTTCTGCCACGGTCATGATCTTCGCCTCGGTTCCAGGGTCCGGTCACTGTGACCCAATTCGCCGACACACTGTGGGACTTGCTTGGCCTGAGGAATCATCAGCGCCGCCGCAAGGCTGCGCGCCAAGGCGGCGCTCATCGGCCGGGCGCTGGTCGGCCGCGCCGCCCGATGCAACAGCGTTACGATGCGCTGGTGGACCAGATGAAGCAAACCTACGGCGTGCGAGTGCGCAAGTGGCGAAGCAGCTCGACCGGCTGCGCGTGGCTTGTGCGTTATGCCGACGGAACCGAAAGCAAGCTCATCGAAGCGCCCTATCCCAAGGGACCGATCAGCTGCGCGATATTCCTTCATGAGATTGCCCATCACGCGATCGGCTTCGGCCGCCATCGGCCGCGCTGCCTGGAGGAATACGAGGCGTGGCGATGGGCCTTGGATGTCATGCGTGCCCAGCGGCTCAACATCACCCCCGCCGTCCACCAGCGCATCACCGAGTCCCTTCGCTACGCGGTCAGCAAGGCAAGAAATCGCGGCCTCAAGATGCTGCCCGACGAGCTGCGCCCCTATGTGTGACCGGCTCGCCTGCTCGGCCCTATAAGGCCCATTCCCTGCAACGGCGCCCACCCGCACTGCCTGCGCCGATCACCGAGCCCCCCCAGCTCGGCCCGATTTCGTAAATCTCCAACATTCTCCTAGCCCGTGGGGTGTGGTCGGGTAAATTGGATCATAGCGGGAGCATAGTATATCTACGCCCACCGCTGCGACCTGTTGGGCGCTCCTCGGCCACGTTGCGAGGCCGATGATTCCCACCTCGCCGAGGGAGGATCATGATGAACTTCGACCAAGCTGCTCGAGCAATACTTGGGTTGGGATACCTCGCACTGACCGCATCGACCGCATATGCCGGCCCCGACGAGGACTTCCCTCATACCATGACTAGCCCGGACGGGATGTGGACGGCGACCATCGATGATCACGGGCAGATCAAGGATTTCATCGAGCCCAATCTCCCAGACGGCGACAGCATCTTTCAATCCTTCATCTATGAGGCCACGTCGCTCAACCACCAGCACTCGTCACGCGTGGAAGATAACTACACTCGCAACCAAGCGCTCGACGACTTCGGGCCCAATTCCGCGTCACTGACGCTCGAACACAATACCGAGCGACTGACGATCACGATTGACATCACGATGGTCGACGGTGCGTCCGGCGGAGCCCTCGTGACGTTGCAGTGGGTGAACGTCGGCATTCATCCGGTCAATGTCAAACCATTCTTC
>JADFIM010000175.1 GCA_022566725.1 Planctomycetota bacterium | reverse complement strand
ATCACCAGTGGCGGAACCAGCGCGTGCGATACATCATGCGTATGGGATCTGAATGGGAGCGGCGATGTCGGCATCCTCGACATGCTGGCGCTCGTGGCGGCCTGGGGCGCGAACCCCGGGCACCCAGCCGACTTTGACGGTGATGACAACGTCGGCATCCTCGACCTGTTGATACTGCTGGCACACTGGGGGTCGTGCGAGTGAGCCATAGGTCAAGCGCAATCGGCGACCATCGATGACCCAAAGCCCGGGGAATCCTTGCCCTGGGCTTTTCAATCTGCTCCGACAGCGCCGCGCCACATTCCACCCCGCGCAAGCTCTGCTTCGGCCGCAAGGTGCCCGAAGGCCGGCCAGGCGGAGCCGGACGCGATTCCTTTGAAGATTCCCAACGCCTCCTGTGTCCGGCCGTGGATCAGATGCCACGCCCCGAGGCCGTAGGCGATCGTGGCATCGTTGATCGCATCCGAGGTCGGAGCCGGCGTGTCCCCACGCCGCTGGGGGCTGAGGGCAGCGAGGCTGTGCAGCACCTGCTGCGGCGTCAGCTCCCCCTTGTACAGCAGCAGCAGCTTGTGGTACGCAAAGTTCTCGATGATCTCCAAGTCGGCGGTGATGTGTTCGAGCACCGCCCCCGCTTCATCATCGCGACCCAGCCTGCGAAGCGTGAGATAGAGCCAGTAGCTTGTCGCGCAGCGCATGTCGTTGTTCGTTGCGAAGTCCATACACCGGCGGTAGGCGCCAAGAGCATCCTCAAACTCACCTTTGAGGTAGTGCGCCAGTCCGAGGTGGTAATAGATATTGCTGTGACTGGTGCTGGTGGGGATATTCCGAGGGTTGGGCAGACCATCCGGTTCGACCTCATCGGGCCGGCCCTGGATCAGCTCAGCGGCGCGACTGAGGTCGCCGATCGCATCATCGAATCGGCGCAGGGTGATGAATCGATGCCCGCGGTGTCGTCGCAGTTTGTAGCTGTTGGGATACTCCGCCAGGCCGTCGCGATAGACGGCGATCGCATCCTTATACCGACCCAGGTATGCCAGCCGGCGGCCCAGCCAGATGATGTTGGCCTCGTCGCGCGGGTTCTGCTGGTATTGCGCCCTGGCCTGGGCAAGCTGGGCCTCGCGCTCGGCGCGGGTCTCGGGCGAGAGTCTCGGTGCATACAACGGCTCACCCAACAGCGATGTGCCCTGTGGTTGGCGCCCTTCAGTGGCCGCATCCCCGGCGGAGGTGTTGGAGATCATGTCCGCACTGGGGGTGTCCACGCCGCATGCGCCCAACGCCCCAACAACGACCCCCAGCGAGAGCATCACGGATCGCGCACCCCCGCGGGACGGTCTGAGGCTGATGACCAGCACCATGAGTGGCTCCAGTGCCGATAAACCGACGAACCAGCATACACGGGCCCGATCCCGACCATCCCGCGCGTGTTCCATGGACCATTGCGCAAGATTCAAGGCATTCGGAATGACCGCCGCGTCTGATTGGAGCTATGGTAATAATGGTAATAGAAGATGCAGTGGAGGTGGCGAGGCCAATCCCCGAATGATTGACTGGCCGGCGATCGAATGAAAGGACGATGCATGGCTCCAACAACCCTTGTGCTGGGGGCACTTGCACTGACCTCGTCAGGGGACGGGACTGCTTTGCAGCCGGAGCCGCAGACGCCTGACGCGCAGGCCATCCTGCGACTTGCTGTTGAAGCAGCAACCGCCGTGCGCACCGCGACGTACGACGCACGCGTGCAGATCAGCATTGGCGGCGATCTGCGGCGCATCATCACCGGACAGGTAGACCTCGTGAAGTTTGACTACAGCGATCCAGTCGGGGGGAAGCTGGCGGTGCGCGGCGAAGCAGTCCGGACGAACCCCACCCAGGTCGAGCCGTTTCACGCTGTCTACGACGGCGAAACGGTCGGCCGGCTCGTGCCCGCGAAGAGCTTACTCTTGCAGACCGATTTGCACTACGGCGGAGAAGGACTTCTTTGGAGCCTCGGGAAGGAGCTGATTCTTCGTGACTTGCTTGCTGAGGAGCCGTTTGTCGCCCAGCGCGAAGCGCCGCGGATCACCTACGCGGGACGAGAGGAGATCGAGGGCGTGCCGTGTGATGTAGTGGAAGTGCAATACGACAAGCCGCATTCGAGCGCGCGTTGGTATTTCAGCGCTGATGACCACCTTCCACGCCGCCACCTGCGGGAGTACCGCTCCGCCCGCGGCAACGATGTTACATCGGTGCTGACGCTTGCGAAGCTACGAACGAACACTGCAATCGATGATTCGATCTTCACGATCCAGCTCCCTGAGGGCTATGCGCTGAAGACGGTGGGCATCAAGCCGCCGAAACCCATTAATGTGGGTGATGTCGCGCCGGACTGGACGCTCGTGGACGAGGACGGGCGGGAATACTCCTTGTCGGATTATCGCGGTCAGGTGGTCGTGCTCGACTTCTTCGCCACATGGTGCACATTCTGCCAGCGGGCCATGCCGGCCATGCAGAAACTGCATGATGACTATGCCGACCGCGGAGTCGCGTTGTTCTCCCTGAGCTGCCTTGAGCGCGACCCCGACGTCGATCCACCGCAATTCGTCAGGAGCCGAGGCTTCACCTATCCGGTGCTCGACGGCAACTCGCTTGCGCCGCAGTACCAGGTGCGGGGGATACCAGCCATCTACCTGATCGGGCCCAACGGCCGTCTGGTCTATTCGGGATCGGGCTTCAGCGAGGAAAGGCATCAACGGCTGATTGACGCCATTGAACGGCAACTGAGACAGATCGGCGGATCGTCGGGCAACTGATACGTCGGGTGGAAGGATTGCAAAGAGCCGGTATGCGGTCCGTCAGACCGTACAGATATCACGACGGGCAAAGCACAGCCCGCCGGCGACCCACAGGACGACTCCAAGAACGGTCAGCACGACCATGTCGATCACCGGCCAGCCCCCGTCTCGAAGAATGAGCATCGGCTGATAGTAGTTCAGCACGCTCAGGAACGACACGGGCTCGGCCAGCGGCCACACCTGGGCAAGGAAATTCAGGAGAAACGATCCCACCAGGATGGTAAAGACAACCGCTACCGCCTTTCCCCGCCGATCGCTGAGCGACGACACCAGCCACCCCAGGCCTCCGACGGCGAAGTACAGACAGAAGAGGTTGATGACGACCACGAGAAGCGGCTGCACTGCCGATGGCGGCTTCGACTCCAGCAGCAGCGCTCCGAGCTGATTGCCGGCCAGCCCCATGCCGATCACCACCAGCCCCGAGGCCAGGAACACAACCAACTCACAACGGTAGACTCCCCAGCGCGACACCGGCAGACCCAACAACACGTCAATCGTCCCTCGGTCTATCTCTCCCACGGGCACCCGCGTGGAAAGGATCGTCGCGTGCGCCGCAATGATGGCCAGCACGGCCGGATGGACCCAGGCCATGGAACTGAACACGCCCGGACCGATTTGATCGCCGATGTCCGTTCCCAACAGGGCCTGCAACATCCTCTGCGCGAACTCGAGCTGGAGCAAGAAGGTGGAAAATTGGTCGGCGAAGGTAGGCAGAACGTAGGCGAAGATCGCCTCGAGCACCATCAGCGCCAACGCAAACAGCATGGTGGCGATCCAGACTTCACGCAGCGATTTGATGAGCAGTCCGCGATTCACTCTTGTGAATGCTCCGGCTGGTAGTAGCGTCGAAACAGGCTTTCGAGGTCAGGGTGGCCGATGGCCAGGTCCTCGATCGGCTGGCTGTGTATCCACCGGACCAAGACCGGTACCGGACCCCTCAAAGTGCCCTGCCAGAGGCGGTCCTGGCGATGATGAATCTCCAGGATTTCAGGGACGTTGACGTCTCGGGGGTTCACGTCCCTGGCCCATCGAATGGTGACCTCTCGCTTGGCGCCGGCTCGCAGCGCCTCAAGTGATTCGTTGGCGACGATCCGCCCATCCCGCACGATGGCCACCCGGTCGCACAGGCGATCCACCTCGCTGAGGTTGTGGCTGGAGAAGAACACGGTGTGCCCAGCGGATGCCAGCTCCTGGAGCTGCTGCATCAAGTGTTGCCGCATGAGGGGGTCGAGCGAGACCGTCGGCTCGTCGAGGATCAACAGCCGGGGGCGATGAGCCAAGGCCAGAATCAGCCCGAGCTTTTGGCGCATGCCGCGCGACATCTTGCGAACTGCGACGGTCAGATCGAGCACAAATAGTTCAGCCATGCCCCGGCCGGGCGCCAGCAGATCGCGCCTGCGGACCGACCCGAAGATGCGCAGCATGTCGGTGCCGGTCATCGACGGATAGAGGCGCAAATCGCCGGGCAGATACCCGACATCTTCCTTGATGCGGTGGCCGGCCCGCCAACAGTCCAGCCCGAAGACGCGGGCGCTGCCGGCGCTTGGGCGCAGAAATCCCAAGAGCACGCGGATCATCGTCGTCTTGCCGGCTCCGTTGGGCCCGAGAAAGCCGAATATCACACCCTCGGGAACTTCAAGATTCACCTGCTCGATCCCGATCCGCCGGCCATAGCGCCTTGTAAGTTGCTCAGTGACGATGATGCTCACGGCGTGATCCGATCAGAAGCTTGAACGCTCGGCCGGGCACAGCGCCTCGCCCGGCCGGTGGGCGCATCATACGGTTCGCGCCCTCGGGCCGGCGCGCTGCAAATGCGCAGCTCGTGGAATTGCTATACTTGGCCCGCAACCGATTTGGCGACTCGACTACGAGTACACCATGCCGACCAGCGAACCCATCGACATCCTCCTGCGGCAGAACCGCTGGGCCACGCGCAACCTCCTCGAGTCGTGCGAGGCGCTCCCGTCGGAGCAGTTCCACCAGCGATTCGAGATTGGCCCCGGCTCGCTGCACGACACGATCACGCACATCCTCGCCGCGATGCGGGGGTGGGGCGACATGCTCGCCGGTCGCGACCAGCGACCGCGCCTCGAGGGCGAGCAGCGCACGCCGCAGGACCTCCTGGATCTGCTGGACGAGATCTCCGACGACCTCGAAGCGTCGGCCAAGGCCCACCCGATGGACGAAATGGTTAGCGGCTCGCGGGGAGGCAAGAGCTACACGTTTGCGCGCGGCGGCGTGCTCACGCACGTCACGACGCATGGCATGCACCACCGGGCTCAGTGCCTCAACATGCTCCGTAAACTTGGCGTGGATCCGCTTCCGCCGTGCGCCGTCGTGGAATGGATCCTGATGGCTGATCCGCTCGACGGGAAATCCTCAACGGCGCCGTGACCCAGATACTTGCGGCGATCAAGCAGCAAACCCAGACGTCCCAGTTCTCCGTGATCATTCAGGATCGTGCGGCATCATGCGTAGTGGGCCGTACTCGAACAGCGCACGGCCGCTTCCTGATCCCCAGCCGCCCGCAGGACGGTTTGCGGAGGAGACACGCGCAGCGCCTCGTTGACATGTGCCGCCGGGACGAAGGGTAACGGTTTCACGTGGACGCGGTGCGTAGCGTCTCGACGACCCACTTCGGGGTGCTCTGGAGATAGGCGAGCATGTGACCGCGCCGGCTGAAGTAGTACACCGAGGCGCACCCCTGCGCAATCACGCTGCCGCCGATCAGCGCGGCGTAAAAGGAGACCGTAAGAAGCCTTGTCAGGCGGTCGATCGGCGCGAGGGTCTCAGCGATCGGGCCGCCGGCGGCAAGGTGCGCGTCGTACGGGCCGGGACCGACCAGCGCCTGCACAATGTTCCACCCCGCGTAGGCGGTCACCACGACGACCAGCCCGAGCTGGTTGAGGGCGAGCCGGCGCGGGGCGGCGAGGTCAATCGCGCGGAGCCCCTTGGCTCCTCGCAGCTCGACGAAGGCGACGGCGCAGAGACCCAGACCCAGAAGAAACGCCGGCAGGCTGAACAGCCCGCTGAGCAGCGAGACAGCCCCAAAGAACGCCAAGGTCCACCCGCTGAACGCGGCCACCCCGGCGGCCCGACTGATCTTGCGACCCCGGCGACGTGCGATGGCAATCGCCTGAAGCTGCTCGGGGGAGATCGCACCGTCCTGCCGTGGCGGCGCGGTGGGCCGCTGGCGCGCATCGGCAACGGAGCACGGCAACGTGGCCGATGCCGATCGCTGCGCCCCGCTGTCTAGCGAACTCACCGCTACCACATCTCCCGGTGCGACATGGCCTGCATCGGTGGCGGCGTCTCTCATCCGGCGTATTCTCGACCCATTGCAGCGTTGGATTCTGAGG
>JADFIM010000174.1 GCA_022566725.1 Planctomycetota bacterium | reverse complement strand
CGTCCTTATCCTCCGGCAGCCACCCTTTCAGCCATCGGCGACGAGTGGAGCAATAGGCTTCAAAATCACGGTCACAGGGATCACTTGCCGCCTCCTTGAAGCAACTGTGATAAACGTTGTAAAGCCGTTGCCGATACCCAGCCTGTCTTTTCAGCTTACCGCCTCCTTTGTCTGATTCAGGCAGTCAATTGCTTATCATGCTACTGGCTGCACGCGGCGTATGTCGCAGAATCCGTCTCGGCCGCCGGCTCATCGGAGGGGGTGAGGCGTGCGCTGTTGTTGTCTCGGATGTGATGTGGTGCTGGAGGATCTCGAGCAGACCGCCAGCTCGAGGTTGGGCGTTCGCTTCAGCATGGCCAGCAATGCGCGCTCAGGCAGGCATTGGATTGTGGCGTAGGAGAAACCGAGGACGCTTTGGAGCCGCGGAAAGTCTTGGGTGGCACGCAGGAGCTTGGTCCCCACTCGCCACTGCTGCATCGAAAGGAAACCGAGCCAAGGGTGTTCGCCGCACTCGATTGGGTCGTCCATGAGAACGAACACCGGTAGAAGTCTTAGGATTGAAAAGCCGGCATCCGACAACACCCGCTCCCACATTGAAAGCGAACGTCGCCGGACGTGTGAAAATCGCTGGTAGCTCCCCTCGCGCGGGAATTTGTCCGAAAAGACAAAAACTCCTTCCGCCTCAACCATCGACAAGAGGTTTCTTAACGCTCGCTCCCGAGGTTCATCTGTCACGATGTGGTAGAGAACGTCGATGGCCGTGACGACATCGAAACATCCAAAGTCGGCAAAGTCGGATTTACAGGACAGGTCGCCGCATCTCAAGTCGTATTGAGGGAACTTGGCCTTCGCAGCGCCGGTCGCAGCCTCAGAGATGTCCATTCCGGCCACCACCGGCACGCGCTGCGACTGCCAATACGCCAAGTAGAACCCCTCACCGAACGCTGCTTCAAACACCTTCATCCGGCCGAGGTCAACCCCCTCTAAAGCCTTTTTGAGACCCCGCAGGCGAGAACGGTACGCGTAGCTGTTGTATACGCCCAGAGCAGGCTGACCGACATTGCTGAGCCGCCCGTCCCCGGTGACGAGCTCGTTCCAATAGGACCTGGGGTCATACGCACTTGTTCCCATGACACGACATTTCCCATTTGACCTTCGCCCGGCTCCACCGCCGAGCTTTCCGAGCACAAGTGTAACCCGCTCGCCGGAGACCCGAGTTCCATCCGCTAGCTTCTGGCCGGAATCGACGGTGACCCGCCGCGGCGGGCCCCAAGACGGCCGCCTCCACCCAGGCATCCTACACGATCGCTTGCTTGGGTCGGTGCTCAGGCGCATCAGGACGAACGGGCAATACTCACCGACACGGCCCCCAGTTCGCCAGCAGGGTGAGCAGCTCGCCAACTGGGGGCCGTGCCAGTGACCGTTGTGCCGGCGGTCTTCTGCAAGGCCTCGCGGTCGGTCTCCCACCAGGGTTCTGTGAGGCACAGCCCGCCATAGGCATCAGAGAATCGTCGGCCGTCGCTTCGGGTATCTGGTCCGTCATCCTCGGATGTGGTACAATCGAATCGGCCTGTGTGAGCCTCGTGCCGGTCATGGAGGGTCGATACCGACGGACGTGACGGGGCAGATCGCCGGCACCCGGAAGAGCGCGCCGGTGCGAAACAATGGTTGTTGTATAAGGAGGGTTTCAGATGAACCGGATATGGCTTTCAGCTGTGCTGGCGACCAGCCTCTTCACCGCCCCTGTTCAGTCTGCCGATGTCCTGTTGAACCATTTCACGCAGATCGAGCAGGTGATCGGCGGGGTGAACGGCGACACCACCGCTCAGGCCATCCAACTGCGGATGCGGTCCGGCTTTCAGCAATTTGTCGCAAAGACCAGGCTCAGAGCCTGGGATGCCCAAGGCCTAAACCCCATTTTGCTGACTGATTTCGATGCAAACGTGCTCTTCCATGGTTGCGGTGTGCGCATCCTCATCGCCAGCGCGAACTTTGACAACTTCACGAACCCTCCAGCAACCCCGAATTTCATTCTGACCAATCTCATTCCGGCATCCTACCTCGCCGCGGGCTCGATCACCTTCGAGAACGATTTCCAGACGGATGTGTGGTGGCGGCTGAGCTGGGGCGGCGCCAACTACACTGGATCGAACGCCGGGTCGTGCACTAATGACGACTCTATCTGCCCGATCGCCGGCGACTTCGGCCCGCCGTGGCCCGGCCCCTTGCCCTCGGGCGGTTGTCAGGCGCTGCAGTTTCAGGGCGCCTGTAGTGCGCTCAGCACGACCAACGCCGCCGACTACGCCTTGACCAACCGAGCAGCGGTGTTCACGAACAACGCCAACCAGAGTTTCACAGTGAGCGTGACCCCGTGCTGCGGCAACGGTGTAGCCGAGCAGGGCGAGGATTGCAGCAACTGCCCGGCGGATGTCCAGTGCCCACCCGGTGAGGAGTGCGTCGCCGGCGTCTGCGAACTGCCCTCCTCCGCCGATCTCAACGGTGACGGATGCACTGACTCAAAGGACCTCACGATTCTGCTGGGTGCGTGGTGCTCCGGCGTCAACGATCCGAACCCGCCGAGCCCGCCCTGCGAGAACTGCACGCAAGCGAATCTCGACGCCGCGGACATCGGCAGCTCGGGTGGGGGCCCGCCCGATGGGTGTGTGGACTCGAGCGACCTGACGAAGCTGCTGGGCGAGTGGTGCTCGGCCATCGGTGGCAACCCCTGCGGAACCTGTCAGTGAGGCGGAAGCCGAAGATCAAGAGTCAAAGTCAAAAGACAATAGTCAAGACAGGGGGCCGGCAACTCACAACAGAATGCCATTTGTGTGCGCGGTCGGAATGATGGTCTCACGCGGCGCTGCGCAGATCATCGTAGGCGACGATTCGTGCTCGGCCGGAGCGCTTGGCGGCGTACATCGCTTCATCGGCGCGTCGAAGCAGCTCCTGCGGCTCGGCGACCTTGCTTGACCGGGCCGACGCTGCGCCGATGCTGAGGGTGGGCCGGCTCGGCTGCGCGTGCGGCCAGGGCATCTGGGAAAAGGACGAGCTGATGCGTCCGGCGACGCTCTTTGCCACTTCGATCGGCTGGTCCGGTATCAGCACGATGAACTCATCGCCGCCGATCCGAAACGCAAAATCTCCACGACGCAGGCCCGATTGCAGTCGCTTGCCAAGATAGGCCAGGCATTCATCGCCCGCTTCATGACCAAGTAGATCATTGATTTGCTTGAACTGGTCAACATCGATCATGAGCACGCTCAGCGACCCATCGCCGCGCTTGGCTGAACCGAGAAGCCGTTCCATCTGGGCCCGCAGCGCTCGGCGATTGCCCAGCGAGGTGAGGGGGTCAGTCTCCACCTGCCGCTGGAGGTGACCGGCGGCCCGATCGGTGCCTCGGCGGATGGAATGATCCATCGTGCGACGCAGCAGACGTGCTTGGAGGCGATGGCCGGTGGCTGCGGCGAGGGTGTCGTAGATGGCTCGGCTGAGTTCGCCGATCCCGTCGCTGCGGTCTGTCAGGAGCTTTCGCAACGGCTCGCTGCGGTGATCACGGTTGATCTGCCTCACCCACCGTGTCAGCTTTCGAATCTCGGCGCGATCATCGAAAGTTCTCTTCATTTGTCTCCACGGGGCAAAGGCGAGCATGGTCAGCCAGCCCAGTGCGACAGCGATCAGTGCCTCAACTGCCCCCGACAAGTGGCCAAGCAGTCCGGTCACCACAACGCCGATGCCTGTGGTGATCCCCAGGAGACCAGCCAGAACCCACAAACGGGCCGTCAGATCCGCCCCAGCCTTCGCGGGTTGGCGCCTGATTGTACGGTTTGACATATCCCAGCCGTCCAGGCGTGAAAAGTGTTGAGCACAGGACGAGTCGAGGGCTCGGGCATCCCTCGAATCGGCCCAAAATGCGGGAGACTTTGCCGGCAAATCCGCACCTTTGGCTGGGCGGTCACGATTCCGGCGGACCTGTCTGCGGCGTTGGTTGAGAACCCTGCGTTGGATGCGCCTGCTTCACCTTGATCAAATACAAGTTCCGGCTGTAGACAAGCCAGCCCACGGCCTGGCCGAGGATGCCGATCGGCTCTCGGCGCCCAATGAAGTAGATCATGAGCATGCTGGCCCCCAGCAAACTGCACCACCAGAAGAGGACCGGCATGACCGATGCCTGCTGACGCTCGGCGGCAATCCACTGGATGATCCAGCGTCCGAAGAAGACGACCTGCGCCGTCAGGCCAAGCAGAAGCCACCAGGCTTCCCAGGTCTGATTCACATCAAGCCACTGTTGCACCCAGTTGCTCGGGGACGACTGGCCGCGGGACTCACCGAGACCGGCGGCGATCAGAGCAGCGTTCATCATGTCGTGACCTTTTCTCGATCAGCGGTGGAGGTGGAAACGGTTGGAGAGGCCGGTGATTCGATCTCTTCACATCGAACGGGCCGGCGACGGTTTCGCATCCATCGCACAGCGAAGCAGTCGATCAAACCCGGAATCGCACGGTTTCCTATGCCGTACTTGGTGGTGCCGGCGGTCCGCGGGCGATGGTGCACCGGCATTTCAACCACGTTGTATCCCAGTTGTCGGGCGGTGAGGGGAATGAAGCGGTGCATCCCGCGAAACTCCAACGGCAGAGCCAGAGCGACCTCACGCCGTATCACACGAAGCGAGCATCCCGTGTCGCGAATGGTGTCACCCAGCAGCCATCGGCGGAACAGTCGTCCGACCAGAGAGCTCACCTGGCGAAGCTGGTTGTCGCGACGGTCGAATGAACGGTCGCCTTGGACCATGTCGGCCCCGCTGCTTTGGAGTAGCTGGAGCATCGCCGGAATGTCCGCTGGGTCGTTCTGGCAGTCGGCATCCAGCAGCACGATCAGCTCACCGCAAGCCGCCCGGAACCCCGCATGGAATGCCGCTGATTGACCGAGACCCCGATCCGCCGGCGTTCCAACCATGCGCAGCACTCGAAGTCGATCACAACGGGTGAGCAACTGCTTGAGCATGGCGAGGGTGCGGTCGGTCGAGCCGTCATCAACGATGATGATCTCGTAGCCGAGCTGCGTCGGTTCGAGCGCCGCGCCGATCTGCTCGACAAGCCGGGCCACGTTGCCCTGCTCATTGTGGGCAGCGGCGACCACCGAAAGCGCGATCGGCTCGGATGTATCGGCCATACCCTCAGCGTAGCACATCGGACTGACTTGGTCGGTTGAGCCGGCGATTGCTGCGGCTACCCGAGGCCCCAATGCGGCCGAATTGCTTGGCCGGCGCCGCACCTCGGACGCCCGTTGTTCGTACAATGCCCAAGCCGCAACGGGTGAGAAACGATGACCGCAACCGAGACGAGCGAGGTTATGGCCGCGAGCCAATCAGCATCTTCTGAACGCGGGGTCCGCCGAGACGTCGCCACGCTGGTCACGGGGGCCGGTGGCGAGGTCGGCCACGGGCTGATTGCGGCGCTACACGCAGCCGGTCGCAAAGACATCATTGCGATCGACATTCGAGCGTTGGACGACCGTCAGCGGGCGCTATGCCGCGAGACCTATGTCGGGGACATCTGCGAGACGGCGTTGCTTGGGCGTCTCGAATCCATGTACGAGATCACCGAGGTCTACCATCTTGCTGCGTTGCTCAGCACGCGAACGGAGTTCGTGCCCGAGACGGCACATTCAGTCAACGTCGGGGGGATGTTCAATCTGCTGCGCCTCGCCGCCGACCAGGCCCGCTCGCACGGCAAGCGCGTCAGGTTCATGTTCCCCAGCTCGATCGCGGTGTATGGGCTGGCCGACCTGATGACCAAGAAGCGGGCCGGGGCGATCGGCGAGCGACGCCCGCATCGTGTCGAAGCCGGGGATCGCGGCCGCCGCCTGGATATCTAAAACAAGTATACTCGGGAAACTTCGGGTGGTCACAGGAAGGAGAGATGTTTGTATCTAGCGTATACCCTCCGCGAACATACAAAAGAAAAAAGCTAAGGACGTTCTTGGCATTCATCTTTGCTCTTATATAATCAGACTTTTGAGCGTGATCTACGATGTACTGAACTCGCGAAGCTAGCCAAGCATCACTTCTAACATCGGTACCGGGCTTACGGTCTAATCGGTCAGCTATGTATATCTTGATAAATGATTGAATGCCGCACACCTGGACTTTAGATGGCAACACTGACTGATAGTGTGAAACATGTTCGTCAAAACA
>JADFIM010000018.1 GCA_022566725.1 Planctomycetota bacterium | reverse complement strand
TCGGCATAGGCGGTGATACGCAGCATCCACTGGTTCAACGGTCGCTTGTACACCGGGTGGTTGCCGCGCTCAGATCGCCCCTCACTGGTCACCTCTTCGTTGGCCAGCACGGTCCCCAGGGCGGGGCACCAGTTGACCGGCACCTCAGCCATGTAGGCCAGGCGATGCTCGGCGAGCACCGCGTCGGGTTTCTTCTGGCGAAGCTCGCTGATCGGCCGGGCCTTGTTGACGGCGGAATCGAAATAGCTGTTGTACAGCTGGAGGAAGACCCATTGCGTCCATTTGTAGTAGCTCGCGTCGGTGGTGGTGAGGCAGCGCCCCCAGTCGTAGCTGAGCCCGATCGCCTTGAGCTGGCGGACCATGTTGGCGATGTTGCGCTCAGTGGTGACACGGGGATGGATGCCGTGCTCGACAGCGAACTGCTCAGCGGGCAGGCCGAACGCGTCGAAGCCCATGGGGTGCAGCACGTTGAACCCGCGCATCCGCTTGTACCGGCAGAGGATGTCCGTGGCGATGTAGCCCAGTGGGTGCCCGACGTGCAGGCCGACGCCCGATGGATAGGGAAACATGTCCAGGCAATAGAACTTGGGCTTGTCCGAATCGAAGCCGGGATCGCCGGGGTTGGGCGTCACAAAGGTGTGGTGCTGGTCCCAGTAGGTCTGCCAGCGTGTCTCGATGACGTTTGCCAACCGTGCCGTGTACCGGAAGGGGTATTCGCCGTCGGCTGGGGGGGCGGTGGAGGGCTCGCGGGCGTTGGTGGTCGGCGGCTTGGTCATTTGTCGTTCATCAAATGATTCGGGAGACCAAGAGAAAACAAAGCCCCGCGATCGCGAGGCCCTGGCGACGCCTGCTCAAAGGATCGCGCGCGGTCTAGGCAAGCACCACAGCAATAAGCCGGCCTCGGGAGACCTGGGCATCCATCACGGCAGAGTGTATCGTCGGATTAGGTGCGATCAAATAGGTTCTGTGGAGGTTGGCCTGCGAACCTCGGTCAGGGCTGCTGGTGTTTCCGGGCGAGATTGGTGAGGTGCTTCTTGGCCTCTCCAACCAGATAGAAGCTGCCGGTCACGCAGATGAGGTCATCCCGCCCGACGGCCTGGGTGGCCAGATCGAGGGCTTTGGGCAAGCTGGCCGCGGCCTGGCTCATCTTGCCGCTGCGCTCCGAGAACTGCCGGTGCAGATCGCGAGGCTCGGCTGCGCGTGGCGTGCCTTTGGCGCGGGTGAAGATGATCTTGTCCGCACCGAGGGCGAGCCGGTCGAGCATGGCGGGAATGTCTTTGTCTTCGCAGCAGCCGAAGATGCAGATCATGGAGTCGTAAGGGACAAAGGTCCCGACGCACCGCATCAGCGCGCCGAGCGCGGCAGGATTGTGAGCGCCGTCGGCCAAGATCCGCGGCCGATTCCACAGGAGCTCCATCCGGCCCGGCGAGGCGCTCTGGGCCAGCCCATCGTGCAACGGGATTTCGGAAAACTCGAATCCCGAGCCCTTCAGCGAATCGATGACCGCCAGGGCCAGCCCGCAGTTGATGGCCTGGTGATCGCCCGCCAGCGGCACCGGCAGGTGCATGAATTGGCTGGTTTCGGTGAGAACGCACACCCGAGTGTGCGGCCCCAGCGCGTCTGAGGTCGCGAAGCGGCAACTGAACTCGATGTCCTTGTTCACGATGCGAAGCCCCACGGCGAGCTTCTCGGCCGTGTCACGCAGGACCGTTTCGACCTCGGCGGTCTGCTCGACGGTCAGCGCGGGGACGCCCCGTTTGAAGATGCCGGCCTTTTCCCGGGCGATGGCGGTCAATGTTCGGCCGAGGATGTGTGTGTGGTCGTAGTCAATCCGCGTGATGGCGGTGACCTCCGGCGTGATCACATTGGTCGAGTCGAGCCGGCCTCCAAGCCCGGTTTCGATCACCGCGATGTCTACGGCCTGGTCCGCGAAATGCTTGAAGGCCACCGCAGTGAAGAGCTCGAAGAACGTCGGTTCGCCGGGCTGTTTGGCGGCTGCGGCTGAGGCCTGACGCGTCAGCTGGATGAAGTCGCTCTTGCTGATGCGCTGGTTGTTGATCGTGATTCGTTCGCGGATGTCAACGAGGTGTGGGCTGGTGTATTGCCCCACGCCGTAGCCGCAGCCTTGCAATATTGACGCAATCATGGCAACGGTGGAGCCTTTGCCCAACGTGCCGGCTACGTGCACGGTGCGGATCTGCTCGTGCGGACTACCCAGGGCCTTGAGCAGCCTGCGCATGCGGTCCAGCTTGAACATCTTGTCGTCATAGCGCACGACGCGCATCCGCTCGATGTCCACGCGGTCATACAGGTATCGCACAGCGTTGGCGAAGGTGGCGATTTCGGGAGCGCCTCGCCCGCCCGCGCGGCGGTGTCGTGGGGAGGAGATCGATTTGCTCATTGAAACGGTAGTGTACCAGGGTCAAGATCGGGATTCAAATCTATCGATATAAACGACCTATCGGCAGCATGTTACGTAAGGAAGTGCCTGTGCCCAGATGAGGCCGTCACGACCGACACGGCCGCCAGACTGGGACAACCCGTCGCCGATACGATCACGCGCAGGAGGCTGCGGTGACACAACTGGACCACAAGGAATCGTTCCGGCACGAAGCGTGCCCGGTGTTTCGGATCATGAGCGAGTTTGCCGACGCGTTCGAGACGTTGGCGAAGGTGGTGCCGGCCGTGAGCATGTTCGGCTCTGCGCGTACCCGGCCAAACGATCCCGACTACCACAGCGCAGTGAGCTGTGCAGCCAAGCTCGTTGAGGCGGATTTGGTGGTGATTACGGACGGCCGCCCGTTGCTTACGGGCCGCATGTGCCACAGGGGTTGCCGCCCGCGACCGAGCACCACGCAGCCAGCAACGCTACGAGGTCGAACGAGTCAACGCATCCGTCGGGGACGCCGCCCGGCCCAGTGGTATCCGAGGGAGTGTTCGATTGAAGCCCGACGGTGTACGGGCCTTCCCAAGCGACCGGCGGGTTCCCGGTCACGTTGCCGGAGAGAAGCTGGGTAGTGGCCTGAATGCGATACTCGTAGCCGACCTCGAATCCCGGCGCGCCCGTTGCAGCGATCGCAATGATCGAATTGTCATCACCTTTGGCAGGTATGAATACAAAGTTGTTGGTCACAATCTGCCATTGGCCGATATCGCAGTTCGTCCGTCGCTCAACGGTCAGGGGCGCGGTGCCTTTCCAGGTAACCGGCCCATAGTGGCGCAGCTTCACCTGGAGCGGCGGGTCGTTCGAGCCGAAAGACACCGTCTCGCCGTTTGGCGGAACGCAGGACTCATCGTGAAGCGCGAACGGCGCCAGGCCGATTGATCCACCGCCGAGCAATTCGGGAGACTCGGTGTAGCCCGGGCCTGTCAACTCAATATCCGGATTTGCCGGATCGCCGAAGTAGACCGAAGCGGTCCACACCGGGTTCGGGAGGTTGTCGGCGTTGATGATGATCTGCCCGGTGAGGCCGGCCGGCTCGAGGCCAATGAAGTTCGGCGGGACAAATGACCGGCCGATCGTGATATCGGCGGCGAGCTCCACGGCAACTCGAAGCTCACCGTTGAATGTATTGCCCGGCACAATTTCCGCGGTGTCGAGGGCTCCCATGAAGGTTCGTGCCCGAAGGAATTTGAAGGGGCCGTTGCCGCCGTTGACGCGTGTGTTGATGTACGCATAGATATTGCCCACGACCGAATCCGCCTGGATGACACCGTGCTTGGCCATGATGGATACCGGTCTTCTCAGCGTTCCGATGTCACCGGTGTGCGCCGTGACCCAGCGGATGATGCCGTTGGCCGCGACGAGGTCACCGAGAATATGACGTTGGGCCCAGGCGATGTTGATGCCGCGGGCCGAGTTGTCCGCGGTGGTGGCGATGATCGGGCCGACAATGTCGCGATCAGCAAAGAGATCGCCAATCGCTTCCACTTGGACAAATCCGATGTCCTCCTCAACCTCAACCTTGTTGAGCAGCGTCTCGCCCGTGCCGGTTTGAAGGATGCTGCCGACACTCTTGATCTTCACCAATGGATTATTGCAATCCGGTAACACGCGAACAATCACAGGCGACCCCGCCGGTGGGCCGTCTACATCGATAACCACGTTGTCAATGATGACGCCCGGGCTTGTCGGATGAATCTCAAAGAACGTGTTCCCAAATGGCGCGTACAGCTGGGTCAGAGACACGTTGAAATGACCGCTGGGAAGCTCAACGATCTGATAAGCGGTCGATGGGATGTCCGGGTTGCACGCATTGCCGGTGACCTGGACCCCGCTGTGCGCCGTCATCGTGAGCCCGAGCAATGCCGAGGCGGTCGCAACAATCTTCTTTCTTTGCACTTCCTTCTCCTTCCGCGCAGGACGATCCGATAACTCAGGCCGAAAAGCTGCGCACTCCCGCGAACGAGAACGCCCCAGACGATTCGCAGCCCTGCCATAATGGTTCCCGGCACAAACGCGAGATGCAGGTTGGGCACTTCATGCTCCAGTTGGTGCTGGACCCCGATTTTGAAGAAGCGTGTGCTGTTTCGGTGAAGCGCGATCGGACTCAGTCTCCTGGGCATTGCGGCGTCTTGCCCGTTGGATGCTGTTCGCGGGGTGTGCCGATAATCCACCGCGGCACACCATCGGCCCCGCAGCGCAACGCTTGACGAAAAGGGTTGCAGATCCGCACGATTCGGATCAGATTCGAAGCGGATGGGCGGGGCCGGCTGGGGTGCTTGAGAAGATCGTCGGCGGATGGCCGAATCGCCTGGCGAACTGCCGTTGCAGTCTGTGCGAGACCTTCTCAACGGCGCCGGTGCGGCACAGGACGACCGCGCACCCGCCGAAGCCTCCGCCGGTCATTCGTGCCCCAATCACGCCGCCTTGGGCGCGCAATTTGGCTGCGGCGTCAACCAGCGTGTCAAGTTCGGGGCAACTGACCTCATAGAGGTCTCGTAGCGACGCGTGGCTGTCGAACATCAGCTCACCGAGAGCATCGAGATCATTGGTCTTCAGCGCCGCGGCCGCGAGCAGCACGCGCTGGCTTTCGCAGATGACATGGCGAGCGCAGCGCCGCTGATGTTCGCTGAGCTGGGCCGTTGCGAGCATGCCCAGATCGGCCTCGCGAAGGGAATCGAGACCGAGCTTCGCCACAGCCTGGCGGCATGTGGACCGCCGGGCCGCGTAGGCGCTGGAGGCCAACGCGTGACGCACGTTCGTGTCGGCGATCAGCACCGTGATCTGGTCGGCCGGCGGCATCGGAATCGCCCCGGCGACGTTGGAGCGACAGTCGATCAACAGCGCGTGTCCTAGCTGAGCCTGGGTGGCGATGAACATGTCCATGATCCCACAGGGCGCACCTGGAAAGGTGTGTTCAGCTTTCCGGCACAGCAGAGCTTTCTCCAGCCGGTCGATCTGGACGCCCGTCACCTGCTCCAGAACGGTAGCCATCGCGACCTCAATCGCGGCGCTGCTACCCAATCCTGCCCCCATGGGAATGGTGCTGGTAACGGCGAGATCGAGGTTCGGTACGCTGTGACCGCGGGCGGCGAACTGATCGACGACGCCCAACAGGTAGTTGGCGAAACTGCCCGCGACCGGCGAAAGCGGAGCCGTCAGATCGACCGCGATCAGCCCATCGAGGTCGATCGCCCACAATGTGGATTGTCTCTGGGAGCTGCGGTCGGCCAGGATCACCGTCCATCGGTCGATCGCCATGGGCAGCACGTAGCCGTCGTTGTAGTCGGTGTGCTCGCCGATGAGATTGACCCGCCCCGGGGCGGCGGCACCGAAATGCGGCGGTCGGTCGAAGCGACTCGTAAACGCCTCAACGGCCTCCGCAACGACCTGATCCAAAGGCGTCATATTCGCTTGCCCGTACTAAATCGATGCAGGCAGACGGCGGCGGCGGCGGCGACATTGAGCGAATCGACCCCCGGGGCCATCGGAACCTTGACGATGTGATCACAATGATCCAGTGTCGTCGGCGACAAGCCGTGGAACTCCTCGCCGACGACGAGCCCAACGCGTTCGGGCAGGTCAACCAGGCGAAGATCGACGGCTCGTTCGTCCAGGGCGGCCGCAATCAGCGTCAGATTCCATCGGGCCTTCAGCCGGCCGAGATCGCCCGGCCAGTCGCGGCAGCGCACGAACGGCACGGTGAGCGCGTGACCGATCGAAACGCGCAAGGACTTGCGATACAGTGGATCGTGGCAGCGGGGGCTCAGCACGACGGCATCGACCCCGAACGCTGCGGCGTTGCGGAAGAGAAACCCGATGTTGTCGATGTTGGTGATGTTTTCGCACAGCAGGACGGTGAGCGGGCCGTCAGGGCGCAGCGCCGAGGCGAGGTCCGACCGCTCGATCGCCGAGCGATAGCCGATGGCCAGCACGCCGCGATGGACGGTGAACCCAGCCACGCGCCGCATCAGGTCCAGCGGGGCGATATAGACCGGCACATCGGGCGGGGCAAGGGGGGCGATGCGATCCGCCCAAGTCGTCACCACGAGCACGGACTTGGTCACGTCCGGCATGGAGAGCATGCGCTGGACGATCAGTGGCTGCTCGCCAACAAACAGCCCGGGCATACCGTCCTGGCCAAGCAGTCCCCGGTCACGGATATCGCGGTATTCGGCGAGACGTGGATCGGCCAAATCGATCACTTCAAAGACGTTGCCCGCCTGTACCCGCCGCGGCTCCATCTGGAGGAGGATAGCGATGAACTATTTTCTTCGTGAATCTTTGGGTTGGTAGGGAAAGGACGCCGGCCGACCGTATTATGCCGACCCTGTGCGGTTCGCGTTGGGCGAATCGCCGCTTCACTGAGGGCCGACCGAGATGCCCGAGGGCGCCGCTTCGCAGCCCCCATCATCTCCGACCCCATTAAGTCAGCCCTCATCTACGCGCGAAACACCGGCTTGGCTCAACGGCATTTATGCCGGGATTTGTTTGTATTTCTTTCTCGCGGCCATCAACGTCATGGGCGCCGGGCTCAAGTCGATCGGGCCTGGGGTCAAGAACTTCCTGGAGCAAGCGCACAACCCAGTCGTCGCTCTGATGGGGGGCGTCCTCGTAACCGCTGTCATCCAAAGTTCATCGTTTACGACGTCGCTGATCATAACGCTCGTTGCTGCCGGACAGATGGACCTGGAGACCGCGATTTTCGCGGTCATGGGCGCGAACATCGGCACGAGCATTACCAACAACTTCGTGTCTGGTTTCACGATGCGTATTCGGGACCAGTTTCGGCGTGCCTACGGGGCAGCGCTGATGCACGGCAACGTGAATCTACTCACCGTCGCGATCCTGTTCCCGCTGGAATGGGTGACCGGTTCGCTGCACGCATCCGGTCAAGGCTGGCTCACGCAGTTCTCGATGTGGGCTGCGGGCTTGCTTGGGCTCAGTGCGGGCCAAAAACCGAACAGTCCGATCAAGGCGATCACCAGGCCGGTCGTTGAGGCGTTCGATTGGGTCGCTGGATTGTTCATATCAAGTGTGCAAACTCAAGGGACGATCCTGGCGGTGATGGGGGTCTTGTTGTTGTTCCTCATGCTCGTGCTGATGGTCAAGAACCTCAAGGGTGCGCTGCTGCGTCGCGTCGAGGGATTGTTCAGCTCAGTTCTGTTTCGTAACGATCTGACGGCAGGAATTGTCGGCGTCATCTCGACGATCTTCGTCCAATCCAGCTCGGTGACGACGAGTCTGATGATTCCTCTGGCCGGCGCGGGCGCGGTGAAATCAAAGCGCGTTTTCCCGTTCATGCTCGGCTGCAACCTCGGAACGACCGTCACGGGCTTGCTGGCGGCGTCGGCCAATCCTGCCGCAGCCGCCGTTGGGGTCGCCATCTGCCACGTCACGTTCAACGTGTTCGGCTGTGCGATCTGGTATCCGCTTCGCTTCATACCGATCGGCCTGGCGCGGTGGTATGCCGAACTTGCCGCAATGTCGAAGCGCTATTACTTCCTTTACATACTCGTCGTGTTTATTCTCATACCGGGACTTGGGTATTTGATCGTCCAGTTTGTGCCGTAACCGTCGGTCGCATCGGAGCCGTCCATGTTTAAGCAACTATTCGCAGCATTCAAATCTGGGGATGTGCTCGATGAAGCGTTTGCGGAGTTCTCGCAAATGCTCGAACACGCCCTGTGGATGTTCATCAGAGCCAGCGAAGTCTTACACCGCCAGGCGGACGCCTCGCAGCAGAGGGACGCGATCTACCAGCGGGACAAATCAATCAACGAACTGTTGCGGTCGATCCGCCGCAAGATCGTTCGCCATCTGACGATCAATCCCGGCTCGGATGTTGCGGCGGGCCTGGCCCTGATGAGCGTGGCCAAGGATGCCGAGCGCATCGGCGACTACTGCAAGAACGTCTTTGAGGTGGGGCGGTTCTACAAGGAAGGCTTCCACGTTGCGCGCTACCACGAACCGTTGGAGGGCGTGTGCAGTCGGGTTGAGCAACTGTTCACCATGGTGAGCAAGGCCTTCCGGGATTCCGACGCCCAAGCGGCCAAGGTGGCGATCGCGAAGGCCGATGCCATCGGAGATGATTGCGATCAGGTCATCGAGCAGTTGCTCGGCGACCAGGCGAGCATCCAAACGCATGAAGCGGTGGCCTATTCTCTGCTTGCGAGGCACTACAAACGCGTCTCCTCGCACCTGGCCAACATCTCCACCGCGGTCCTGGGAAAAGTTGAACAACTGGACTTTCGGCCGTAGGTGGCGATGCCGGTCTCTGACCGTGTAGGAGGCGGCGCGCGAGTCTTCGAGTGAGCGGTCAAACGGCGATGGGCCTCTTCGCTACACTCGCGGTGATGCCGCAGCCGCCGGACAAATCCGCCCCGAATTCACCTTCTATACACCGGCCGGCCCAGGCCGAGGCAGCGTCCCACATCGAGGATGTGGCCGAGACTTCGCCGCAGGACGAGCGGGTGGCCGAGTTGCTTGAGCACTCCATCGATGTGCCGGTGCTGGCCGACGCCGTGCAGCAACAAGAAGCGGCGGACGCAGCTGACACCCTGGAGACACTTCAGCAGGAGGAAGCGGCCGAAGTCCTGGAACAGATGGACGATCAGCCCGCGGCGGAGGCTCTGGCCGAAATGCAGATGCCGCTGGCGGTTGGCGTGATGGAAGACCTGGTCGAGGATGACCTGGCCTATGCCACTCGGCTACTGGAACTGATGGCTCCGGACGACGCCGCGGATCTCCTGCAGGCAATCGGCGAGTCCTACCGCCAGGAAGCCCTCGCCGCCCTGACGCTGGCCACGGCGGCTCAGCTTCGAGACCTCATCGACTATGACCGCGAATCGGCCGGGGGTCTGATGACCACCGACTTCCTTGCCCTGAAGGAGCGGATGACCGTTGCCCAAGCCACCGATGTCATCCGTGCTTCAACCATTGGGGCGAGCGTTCAGCATCTCCTGGTCGTCAGCGACGACGGCCGGCTCGTCGGCATCATCGGGCTGCGCGACCTGCTGTTGGCTGGCCCCGATCATCCCATCGCCGAGCTGATGAATCAGACCGTCAAGGCGGTCCGTACCGACCTCGATCGTGAGCAGGTGGCCAGGGAGTTCGACCGCTATGACTTCTCCATGCTTCCCGTCGTTGATCTCGACGATCGGCTGATCGGCGTCGTCACCGTGGACGACGTGATCGACATCATTCGGGCCGAGGACACCGAGGATGTGCAGAAGAGCGTGGGGGCGGGGGCGGTCGAAGCGGTGTACTCGGGGATGGGCGAGAAGTTTCGCGGGCGATTCCCGTGGTTGGTGGTCAACCTGTTCACGACCTGCGTGGCCGTGATTGTGGTCTTGCAGTTTGAGAATCTGATTCGGGAGTTAGCCATCCTCGCGGTGTTGATGCCGATGATCGCGGCCCAGGCGGGCAACGCCGGCCATCAGGCCCTGGCGGTCACTCTGCGGGGCATCGTGTTGGAGGAGGTCCGGCCCGGCCGGGTGGTTCCGCTGGTGTTACGCGAAGGGGCGGTGGGATTGTTGACCGGGCTGCTCCTGGGTGTTGTGGTGGGGATCGCCCTGACGCTTCTGTCAACGGTCATGGACAGCGTCAGTTGGCGGCTGGGGGTGGTGGCCGCGGTGTCGATGGCTCTGTCAACCGGGATCGGCACGCTGGCCGGCTCATCCGTGCCGCTTCTGATGCGCCGCCTGGGCGCGGACCCGGCAACCGCCTCGGCCATCTTCCTCATCATGATCACCGACGCGGTCGCGTTCGCCACCTTCCTCGGATGTGCCCAACTGCTGTCGGGCTGGCTGATCGGGCCCTGCGCTGTTGGATGACCCAGCGCGGTGGGGTGCGAATTCGAATGTCGGCGAATGATGACATGCAGCCCCGGCCGGCTATACACTGCGCATCGTGCTCTCGGATATCGAAAAGGTGCTGATTTCGCGCCAGCGCATTGCCCATCGCCTCAAGGAGCTCTCTGCACAGATCGCCCGCGATCTGGACGATCTGCCGGATGAAGCAGAGATCGTATTGGTGCCGATCCTCACCGGCAGCATCATCTTCTTGGCCGACCTGATTCGACAACTGCCACAGAAGATCCGAATCGAGGTGGTGACCGTCGCCGGCTATCCGGGCAAATCGATGACGAGCCAGGGCCCTCAGATCATCGGCGCCCTGCCGGACGACTTGAAAGACAAGCATGTGCTGATCGTGGATGACATCCTGGATTCCGGCAGCACGCTGCGGCTCATACGAGAGAAGTTGGCCAGCCGTCAGCCGAAGTCGCTTCGAGCATGCGTGCTGCTGCGCAAGCAGCGTCAGTCCGCGCTGGATACGCCATGTGAGTATGTGGGGTTTGACATCCCCGATGTGTTTGTCGTGGGCTACGGGCTGGACTACAACAACTACTACCGCAATCTGCCGGATATCGGCACGCTCCGGAAGGAAGCGTTGTGAGACTCCGCCGCGTCGAGGCTGGAAGACCAGCCACCGGGTGCGCCCACGAAATGCTCAGTGCCGCGGAAGCCTCGTCGCTGACGGTGGACCAGGTGGAGGCATTGTTGCCGGCGGGACTGATCCACGATGATGAGATCGTGATCCTGCTGCTGCGCCCGAGCCTGTTGTTTATTCCCCTGGCGTCGCTGGGCAGCCTGATGTTCATTGCCATCCTCACGCTGGCTCTGGCGATCGTGGCGATTCGCATCGGCTGGATCCCATGGTCGGAGGCTCAGGCGTACAGCCTGGGTGTTGCCGCCGCAGCCGCGCGATTGATCTGGCAAAGTTTGGAGTGGTGGTGCCGGGTGTATGTGCTGACCGATCGGCGGGTCATTCGGCGGATGGGCGTGCTCCGAGTCAACGTGTTCGAAACGCAGTTGAAGAACATCCAGCACACGAGCGTGTTTCTTCGCCTGCGGGAGCGCCTGTTTGGATTGGGCAGCATCGGTTTTGCCACCGCGGGAAGTGACGTGTTCGAAGCATTCTGGGTGATGATTCGCCAGCCGTTTGCGGTAAGCCGCGCGGTCGTGGAGGCGATCCAGCGCTACGGCCGCCCATGAGCCGGGCTGGTTTCCCGCGGATACTCGTCCGCGGCTGCACTGAATACTGTGTACAGACAGCTTGAGTTGTAGCCCCGCATGCATATGCGGGACAGCGTTCGATTGCGATTGATGTCAACGTTGGGCGTTCTCCGGGCTGCGCTGGGCCGCCTCCTGGAGCATGCCGACGATTGATTGACGGCCCACGACGATCATCGTGGCCGAGCGCTCGCGAAGTTCCACGATCGCCATCTCGTTCTCGATCCGAAGCGTCGCGACGTGCCGGGAGGTGAACCCGAGCACCAGCCGGGCGTCGATGGAGCCGTCGTCAAGGTGTACCACCGACCGCGCGGCTTGAATCTGAGCGAATGCAGCGTTGCTCATTGACATGGCCACGATCGCCACCACCAGTGCAACGTAGCTGGACGAGGCGGCCAGCGCTCGCAACCACAATGGAATTGAAAGTCGCATCACCAGGACGACCCACACTGTGGCGGCGATAACCGCTAGCACATCGAGACCGGCTACGGTTTGCAGATTTTCCAGCCATGTGTCTGTGCCGGCGGGGTCATCCGGCAGCTCGGCGATCCTGGTATTGCGCGCGTTGCAAGCGGTCCACCAGATCACGGCCAAGGCGTTCAGGGCGGCGCAGACCGCGCCGGCGTTTGTGAACACCACCGCCGCCAATGATGGCCGTGGACTGCCGCCTGGGCGATACCTCACCGCACTGAGACCTGCGGCAGGGATCGCGATCGCCCCAAACCCCAGCATCAGCCAGGTTGGCTGGGCCCCGCCGGCCAGGAGAATCACTCGCGGAATCGAGATGAGCATGATGGTTCCCGTGACCAGGCCTCCGCCGGGTTCACTGAGAAGTTGTGGCACGCGAATCAGCGGGGCGAACCCCAGCCGGAATCCCACAACGCCCATCAGCCACACCACCGCCACGACGCCGACCGCCACAATCACCCCGATCGCCAGCCGAATCGGCATGCCCATCGGCTCGTCCGCGCTGCGCAGCGACTTGATCGCGCCGGTGGCGTGCCGCACGAGCATGACTGGCGTCCTCGGCGTGCCGGGTCTGGGTGTTGGTCGGACGATCGGGCTCATAACCGCAAGGACCTTGCCGGGAGGTTTCAGCTATCAGGTATCGGCCGACATCAGGCGGTGCTGGATGTGATAACGGCCGATCGCTGGCCTCGATGGAATCGGTGATCGCTACCGGCTGTTCTACGCCGGGCTGGGAACCGTTTCCAGTACCTGCTGGATAATGCGCTTGGTGGTGGCGGTATCACCGGCGTGCATGTACGTCTTGCTGATCACCCGGTGGGCGCAGACCGCCAAGACGTTGGAGACGATATCCTCGGGCACGCAATAGTCGCGGCCCTGCATCATGGCGCATGCCCGGGCAGCCTGGGCGAGCGCCAGCGACCCGCGGGGGCTGATACCGATCTGCAAGTCATCGTTTTCTCGTGTCGCCGCAGCCAGGGCAATGACATAGTCCACCAGCGTCTGGTCAATGGATACTTCGTCCACTTGCTCTTGGAGCCGAAGCACTTCTTCACTCGACATGACCGGCTCGAGCGTGGCCAGCGTGGTTCGGGCCGGCTGCTTCTCGATGATCCGCGATTCGTCGTCCGGGGCGGGGTACCCCAGATTGATCCGCATCAGGAATCGATCGAGCTGGTTCTCCGGCAGGAAATAGGTTCCCTCGAACTCGTACGGATTCTGGGTGGCCACCACCATGAACGGCTGGGGCAACTGAAACACCTGACTTTCCACCGAAACCGTGGCCTCGTTCATCGCCTCCAGCAGCGCCGATTGCGTGCGCGGCGTGGTGCGGTTGATCTCGTCGGCAAGGATGATGCTGTGAAAGATGGGCCCGCGCTTGAACTCGAAGACGCCTTGCTCGCGGTCGTATACGCTGACGCCGATGATGTCAGAAGGCAACAGGTCCGGCGTGCACTGGATGCGGGTGAATGAACAGCGGACTGATTTGGCCAGGGCATTGGCCAGCACCGTCTTGCCGACCCCGGGGACGTCCTCGATGAGGATGTGTCCCCGCGCGAGCAGGCAAAGAATGACCCGATCAACGGCCGCGGTATTGCCCATATAGACCGATGTGATGTTGCGGCGGAGGCGTTCAATGGGCTCACTTGCCATGACGGGCAACTCCATTGGTCGTGCAGAGGCGCGGGGGAGTATACCAGTGCGGTACGGCGCTCGGCGCGACGCTGGACGGCCCGATTGAGGCGACTGGTGTAGAGTTTCCAGCGATGAACGACTTCCCGGCGCCGGACAGCCTTTCCAACGCCGTCGTAGTCTCGCCGGTGCACTGTCGCCGGTGCGGCTACAACCTCTACGGACTTCGCGCCGATGGGTTGTGCCCTGAATGTGGACAGGCGATCTGGGAAGCGATCCTCCATACGGTGGATCCGGCCGCCAGCCGGCTGCCCAAGCTCCACAACGCGGTTGCGGTCGGCAACGCGCTGGTGTGGTTGATGATCTGTCTTGTGGTTGGGGCGTTGGTCTTGGCGGCCCGGCCGGTAGCGCTGTGGATCGACGCGTTAGACCAAAGCGGTCTCCGGAATCTTTCCACCTGGACGCCGGTGGAGCTGGGTTTCGTCGCGGGGCTTGCCGGGTTGGGTGGGCTGTGGTCAGTGCGGCAGATGGCGCCACCGAAGGGACGGGTCCCCAGCGGCGCGCCAGGGCGAGATGTCATGATGCTGGGTTGTGGTCTGGCGAGCTGGGCGATCTTGGTGATCGCCGCGGTCGCCTGGGAGCGCTACGCCGGCCTACGCTGGGTGGCTGATGCGCTGCGGCTGGCCATGGCTGCGGCAGCGATCGTGGGGTTGCTTGGCCTGCACGGCGTATTGGGCGTCATTGGCCTTCGCAGTCGAGCGTATCGCACCGCCCGCGGAGGACGCCAAAGTATCCACGCGATGGTCGCCGCAATCATTGGCATCGCCCTGGGGCAGGTGATTCGGCTCACGTGGGAGTTGACCGGGCGTGGCGGGGGCTTGCTCACCGTTGGCACGGTGATTACCTCGATCAGCGCCTTCATGCTGCTGATCGGTCTGTTCTACCTGGTGGTCAACGCGTGGTGGATTCGCCGTTCGCTGCGCCGTCCGCCGCCGTCGCTGGATCAGATTCTGCGCCCCGTTGAGCCCAACGGCCTGTGATATGGTTCTCACCTCGGCGGCCTGTAGTCTGCCAGCTTGGCAGCCGCAGTGCCAAGGCCGGTTGACCGTGTCAGCTACCCGTGGGGTCTCCAGCGGCCTGTCTTGGCCTGAAATCGTTGATATCGCTTCGGTTAGGCGGGGTAGGGCTTACCGCAGGCACTGGCGCACTCTTTGAAAGGGAATGCTCTGGGTGCGGGTGCCGGGAGGTGCTATGCGCCCCGGGGTCTGCGTCGAGCAGATATCGTCCCGCGATCGATCGAAAGACTTGATCATCACTTCCAGGAGACAAGCCACATGGCTGTGAAGGAACTGGCCTTCGATACTGATGCTCGAAAGGCGTTGCTCAGCGGTGTTCAGAAGCTCTCGACTGCCGTGAGGTCCACCCTCGGCCCCCGCGGTCGAAATGCGGTGCTCGACAAGTCGTGGGGCGGGCCGACCGTGACCAAGGACGGCGTGACCGTGGCCGAAGAACTCGAGTTCCGCAACAAGGTCGAGAACATGGGGGCTCAGTTGGTGAAGGAGGCGGCTTCCAAGACTTCCCAGGACGCCGGCGACGGAACCACCACCGCCACCGTGATCGCCGAGGCGCTGTTCAATGCCGGGCTGAAGCAGGTTGCCTCCGGCGTGGAAGCCAACGCGCTCGTCCGCGGGATGCACAAAGCCATCGAGGCAGTCATCGCCGAGATCAAGTCCATGGCCAGGCCCGTGGCCAACAACATGGACAAGATTGCCGCTGTGGCCACGATATCCGCCAACAACGACCCAGCCATCGGCAAGATCATGGCCGATGCATTCGACAAGGTCGGCCAGGACGGCGTCATTACCGTCGAAGAGGGCAAGGGCCTGGAGACCTACGTGGATGTCGTTGAAGGCATGCAGTTCGACCGCGGGTATCTCAGCCCCAACTTCGTCACCAATCCCGACGAGATGGCCGTCGAGCTGAACAAGCCGCTGATCCTCATTCACGAGGACAAGATCGATTCGGTGACCAAGCTCGTGCCGTTCCTGGAGAAAGTAATGGGCGCCAAGAAGGCGCTTCTGATCATCGCCGAAGACGTAAGCGGCGAGGCGCTCAGTACGCTGGTGATCAACAAGCTTCGCGGCGTGCTCCAGGTGGCGGCGGTCAAAGCCCCCGGCTACGGTGATCGCCGCAACGCCATGCTCCAGGACATCGCCGTGCTCACCGGGGCCGAACCGATTATGAAAGACCTGGGCATCGAGCTGGATAAGGTCACGCTCAAACAGCTCGGCCAGGCCAAGAAGGTCGATCTCACCTCCGATACCTGCACCATGATCGAAGGTGCCGGAGCGACGAAAGATATTCAGGCTCGCATCGCCCAGATCCGCAAGGAGATCGAGACGACCGATTCGGACTACGATCGCGAGAAGTTGCAGGAACGTCTGGCGAAGCTGGCCGGGGGCGTGGCTCAAATCAACGTCGGCGCCGCCAGCGAATTGGAACTCAAGGAAAAGAAGGCCCGTGTCGAGGACGCCCTTCACGCCACACGAGCCGCAGTCGAGGAAGGCATTGTTCCCGGCGGCGGGGTCAGCTTTATTCGGGCCAGTGCGTGTCTGGCGAGGGTCCGAAAGCAGCTCAAGGGTGATGAGAAGTTCGGCGTGGATATCGTCGAGTCGGCCCTTTCCATCCCGACCAAAGCCATCGCCGACAACGCCGGTGAAAAGGGAAGCGTCGTGGTCGCCAAGGTGACCGAGCTCAAGGGAAACATGGGCTTCAACGCACTCACTTTGCAGTACAGCGACATGATCGCTGACGGTGTAGTGACACCCGCCAAGGTCGATCGTACGGCGTTGCAGAACGCCGCCTCCGTGGCCGGGCTCTTGCTGACCACCGATTGCGTTGTCACCGAAGCGCCCAAAGACGAAGACGAAGCCTCGATGCCGCCCGGCGGCCCTCCTGGCATGGGTGGCATGGGCGGCATGGGCGGCATGGGTGGCATGGGCGGCATGGACTTCTAAGCAAAGTTCGTAGGGTCCGCTGAGCGGACCTTGAAGATAGGCAACGAAGTTGAGACGGTCCGCACCGCGGGCCCTACAGATTTGGAAGATCAACTGGATGGAGATTTCGACCAATGTCCGTCAAACCTCTTGAAGATCGAGTTCTGATCAAGCCTTCTGACCCGGACAAGAAGACCGAGTCCGGGATCTACCTGCCCGAGTCAGCCAAGGAGAAGCCCATCCAAGGCAAGGTAGTCGCAGTCGGGCCGGGCAAGATGCTGGACAACGGCGAACGGGTCAAGCCTTCCGTGCGGAAGGGCGACACCGTCGTGTTCGGCAAGTACGCCGGGACAGAGATCGAGATCAAAAGCGTCACCCACATGATCATGCGGGAAAGCGAATTGCTGGGCGTGATCGAAAAGTAAATGGTCCTGTTTAGCCGCTCCCTCGTAGACCCGCGCGTCGCTCTTGGGGCGACGGCTAAACGTGCTGAGGTTCAACAACCATGTCTACCAAACAAATGAAATTCGACACGTCGGCCCGCCAGGACTTCGAGCAGGGGGTGCAACAGATTGCGCGAGCCGTCGGCCTGACCATGGGTCCGACCGGCCGGCATGTGGTCGTGCAGAAGTCGTTCGGCGGCCCCACTGTCACCAAAGACGGCGTCAACGTTGCCAAGGAGATCGAGCTGCCTCAGCCCTTTGAGAATGTCGGGGCCAAAATGGTGAATGAGGTCGCCAAGAAGGTCGCCGACGAGGCGGGCGACGGCACGACGACCGCGGTCGTTCTGGCCAGGGCGATATACCGACAGGGCCTGCGACATGTCATCTCCGGCGCCAACGCGGTGGCCGTGCAGCGCGGCATCAACGACGCGGTTCGGGTCGTCAGTGATACCATCAACGACCTGGCCACCAAGTGTGCAGGCCGCGACGATCTGCGCAAGGTCGCCACGGTCTCCGCAAACAACGACCCAGAGATTGGCCAATTGATTGCCGAGGCCATCCACAAGGTAGGCCCCGAAGGCGTCGTCGAGGTCGAGGAAGGCAAGACCGCCGAAATCACGCTTGACTACGTCGAAGGCATGGCCTTCGATAAGGGGTACCTCAGCCCCTACTTCATGACAGACCCCAAGAAGGCCGAGTGTGTCCTGGAGGATGTCAACATCCTCATTCACGAGAAGAAGATCTCCAACCTGGCGGACTTCCTGCCGCTGCTCAACAAGGTGGCGACCTCCGGCAAACCCATCCTGATCATTTCCGAGGACGTCGAGAGCGAGGCCCTGGCGGCGCTGGTGGTCAATCGCCTCCGCGGCGTGATCCAGGTCTGTGCCGTCAAAGCGCCCGGGTTCGGCGATCGGCGCAAGGCGCTGCTCGGCGATATCGCGACGCTGACCGGCGGCGCCTTCTTCTCCGAAGACATTGGCCGTAACCTGGAGGACATCGAGCTGTCCGAACTGGGACGGGCACAGAAGGTCACCGTGACCAAAGACGACACGACGATCATCCGAGGTGCCGGAAAGAAGAAGGACATCGAAGCCCGGGCGAATCAAATTCGCGCGCAGTACGATAAGTCCACCAGCGACTACGACCGTGAGAAGCTCCAGGAACGGCTGGCGAAGCTGATCGGCGGAGTGGCGGTGATCAACGTGGGCGCCGCCACCGAGATCGAGATGAAAGAACGCAAGGATCGCGTCGAGGATGCGCTCAACGCCACGAGATCGGCCGCGAAGGAAGGCTACGTTCCCGGTGGAGGGGTGGTCTTCCTGCGCACAATCAGCGCCGTGCAGGACGCCCGCCGAAAGGCTCGTGGCGATGAGAAGCTTGGCTTCGACATCGTCGCCGGGGTCCTGGAGGCCCCGACCTGGCAGATCGCAACCAACGCCGGCTTCGACGGTGATATTGTCGTCGAAAAGATCAAAGAGGGTACCGGCGGCTTCGGCTTCAACGCCGAGACCGGCGAGTATGAGAACCTGGTGACTTCCGGCATCATCGATCCCGCCCTGGTCGCTCGCACCGCGCTTCAGAGTGCCGCGTCGGTTGCCGGGCTGATGTTGACCACTGATGTGATCGTCACCGAACTCAAGGACGATGAGGATCCGGTCGAAGAGGCTGTATGCTGATCCGGTATCCGTGACGGAGGGCCGAGGACCGAGGCGTTTAGGGTGGTGGCGACCGTGTCAATCCTCAACACTCGGTCCTTGATGCTTTTGGGAGGCGCCTCGTACAGCCCGTTGAGGGTGCAGGTAGAGATCGGTCATCCGCGGGCCAAGAATCTTGCGGACATTCCGACTCCTGACTCCTGAGCCCTGCTCATGCCCACGACGCGCGACTACTACGAGATCCTTGGCGTGCCGAGCAATGCCTCGGAGAATGACATCAAGCGCGCCTATCGGCGGCTGGCGATGAAGTACCATCCCGATCGCAACCCGGGCGATCCCGAGGCGGAGGCGAAGTTCAAGGAGTGCGCGGAATCCTACGAGGTGCTCTGCGACCCCGAGCGCCGCACGATTTACGATCGCTATGGCCACAGCGGGTTGCGGTCCACCCCAGGCCACGATTTCAGCTCGATGAACGCCCAAGACATCTTCTCGATGTTCGAGGAGATCTTCGGGGGTATCGGGACCGGCGGTCGCGGCCGGAGGCGCGGCGGCGTCCCTCGCGGCTACGACCTGGAGACTGAGGTTGAAGTGACCCTAGACGAGGTGCTCGCTGGCACGAGTCGCGATGTGGAGTTCAAGCGGCTGGACATATGTAAGACCTGCAGCGGCGAGGGGGCCAAACCCGGCACCAAGCCACAAGCGTGTCCCACCTGTGCCGGAAGCGGCCAGGTGGTCCAGGCCGGCTTTGGCGGCATGTTCCGCATGGTGACCACTTGCCGGCAATGTCAAGGCCGAGGCACCTTCATCGCCGAAAAATGTCCCGACTGCCACGGCTCCGGGCGGGTATCGATCAAGCGGAAGCTGAGGGTGAAGATTCCGCCGGGCATCCACGCCCGACAGGCTGTGCGCGTGGCCGGCGAAGGTGAGCCGCCCTTGGCGGAGATCAGCCCCAGCGGCCGAGGCATTCGTGGCGATCTTCAGGTGGTTGTGCGAGTACGCCAACATCAGCAGTTTGAGCGCGACGGCGACCATTTGCTGGTGGCGGTGCCCATTGCGTTCACACAAGCAGCCTTGGGGGCCCAAGTGGATATTCCCTCGCTCGATGGGCCGGCGTCGCTGAGCGTTCCGCCGGGCACCCAGCACGGCGCATTGTTTCGTCTCCCCCAGCGCGGGCTTCCCAACTTGCGCTCCCCCAAGCGGGGCGACCTGGTGGTGGTGGTGCAACTGGTTGTTCCCAGAAAGCTCAGCGACGGTCAGAAGAACCTGCTGCGGGAGTACGCCAAGACGGAGAAACTAGACGTCGGCGCGGGGAGCCCATCGATGTGGACCAAAATCAAGGACGCGGTGGCCGGAACCTAGTCCTGCGGAGGCGATGCACTACAGATGCCGAAGCGCAATGCTCATCAACCGAAGACGCCCGGGCGGGTTGCCAATGCCAGCACAACAGAGCGGGCGCCGGCGGACGGTACACCGGAGTTGGTTCAGGAGGCAGCCGCCGATGAGGTCGAGGCTCCCCAAGACCCCTCGGCTTTGTTGGAGCGGCTTCAAGTCCAGCTCAAGGACGCAATCGCTGCTCGGCAGCGTGCGTTGGCGGATTTTGCCAATTTCCAACGCCGGGCGGTCGAGAATGAACACCGCGCCGCTGAAAGCGGTGCCGCCCGGGTGGTCAGGTCGATGCTCGGTGTGCTCGATCATCTCGATCTGGCGCTGGACCAAGACGCCGAGCAAACCACCGTCGAGCAGCTTCTCGGCGGCGTACGGATCACACAGTGCGAGCTGGTCAAAGCATTAGAGAGTCAGGGAGTGCAGCGGATCGAGCCGGTGGTTGGCGACGAGTTCGATCCGAACCGACACGAGGCGGTAATGCGGCAGCCGGCCGAGGGCATTGCGCCCAACCATATTGTCTCCGTCCTTCAGCCGGGCTACGCGATGGGCGATCAAGTGCTCCGCCCGGCCAAGGTTGCCGTCGCCGCGCCCCACGATGAGGGGGAGTGACAATGCCCACGTATGATTATGTTTGTGATGCCTGCGGTCATGAGTTCGAACTGTTCCAATCCATGACCGACCGGGTCAAGCGCAAGTGCCCTAAGTGTGGGAAGCCCAGGCTCAAACGCCTCATCGGCGCCGGGGCCGGCGTCATCTTCAAAGGCAGCGGCTTCCACGAAACCGACTATCGAAGTGATTCCTACAAGAAGGCGGCCGAGGCCGAGAAGAAGGCAGCCCGAGGCAAGACGACCAAGAAGGATGACAAGGGGGCCAAGCCCAAGGCGAAGTCAAGCGACTCGTCGAGCTCGTCGCCAACCTCCGGCGGTTCACAGAGCAAAGACACGGATTGAGGGAGAACCGCCGGTCTGCCAACAGCCGACAGATTCCTATCGATAGATCTCCACCGGATCCCACGTGGCGTTGGTGCTGGCGCGGTGTCGAAGAATCCAGGTGTCACCGGTGACGATGTCCACGAGGAATGTCTCCAGCCGCCTCGGCGTGGGATCGTGCTGGTTGGTGACCTTCTGGGGCCTCACCTGTTGAATCTCCAGGAGGCCGGAGGTTGCCAGCTTGACCGGCCCGGCACGCAGCTCCCAGGTGTTCCGCACGCTCGGGTTGTCCACATCGCCGCGGAACCGATAGACGGCGCCCGTTCGCGTGTCCAGCCGCGCGATGGAGCTATCGAACTTAGGATTACCGCCGGCCAGCGTGAAGAGCTCGGTAGCCGACCGGCCCTGCACGAAGTACTGGTGGGCGACCGTTGAGCGGCTGGCGGCGCCCATCGCGATGACGATGGCCGTTGCCCCCACCGCCACGATCACCAACACCCGCAGGTGTAATTTCATCTTCTTCATGTTCTTTGTGTCCTCCATGTTGCAAGGAT